>PBXZ01000016.1:0-12255 GCA_002729415.1 Candidatus Poribacteria bacterium
GACGATTGCATCACCAGCAGGTTGATACTGTATATCAACCAACTTGGCCAAGGAGGTTCCTGTTGTAGCATGGAATTTGGTTCCTCCAAAGACATGGAGCGAACTCCGCAAACCTGACGTGATTGTTGAAGATGTTTCCAGCTCAATAAGGTAACCTTCCTCTATTTCCTCAGTCAACTTGACACCAAAAATTTCACTGAGTGTAGGGTCACTATTCAACCAGATGGCTGTTCCACCTGATTTAACATATTCTTCGATTTTGTTTCTATCCGATTGATCAAAACGTAGATCTCCAATTAAAATGATTACGGTACGTAGATCAATTTGATGACCTAGGTCTCTAGTATGGATCAGGTCATAGGAGATACCCGCATGTGCTAATATCTCCTCAATATAGAAAACAGTAGTTCTAGAGTTTGGATCTAGAACTACTGCAATTTGACACATTCGTGTTTGGGAGTTAATCAGTTTTTCTCCTAACAGATTGACTGCCTAATTCTGTACTATACCATTTCGAAATAATAAACTCAATTTATGGATAATTTCGTTCAAAATCGGTTCAATTGCTGTTTTCGGTACTGGCAGCTTTTATCTTTGGCAGCAACAAATGGTGAGTTGATGTATAGTGAAACTCTTTAACTTAATACACGTTTCTTTGATCAATATAGATTTAAGAATTTAGAGAGGTTAAGGAAAATGGAATTGATTATACTGTTCTTATGTGCACTAAAATTCAAATTTGAAAAATCAAGACAAACAGTAGAAATCGAAGACGAATCTGATTAATAAGGAATGAAGTCCACAGATTTTAGAAAGGGTAAGCTGAATACGGAATTTATTTTTCTTTCTGGATGCGTATCATATTGCTGATACTTTCAAAATAACATATGGTGTCAATTTGGTAAGAGTTTTCCTAGTTTTGATAGTAACTGTTGTGTTAATTCAATGTTATCAATACTTTTAATCTTTTTATAAATTTCGAGGGCTTTTTGGAGTGAGGTTTTTGCTTGATCTCGATTTCCCATTTCGATCAGCACCTCCCCTGTACATCGATTTGCTTCTGCAATCTCTAATGTCATATTAGCTTTATCAGCGATTTCGGCGGCTTTTGAGAAACTTTTTATGGCTTCTCGCCAATCTTTCTTTTGTTGTTGCACCATTCCCACTTTGTTCCATGCGTGCGCAATGGCTTGAGGAACGCTAATTTCTTCCGCAGTCCTTAGTCCTTCTCGGCTGTATTTTTCCGCAGTTTCAAGATTTCCCTTCTTGAGGTTCACCCCAGTCAAATTAATGTACACTTCTGCAAGGCCTGGTAAATTTCCAATTTCTTTCCGAATGTCTAAACTGATAAGATAATGATCAGTTGCTTGATTATTATCACCTTGTTTAAAGTAAAAATTGCCGAGATTGTTTTCAACATTGGCAACATTTTCTCTGAGGCCAGAACGCTGAGCAATTTCTAGCGCGTTTTGATGGCATTTAAGCGAGGCGTCAAAATCGTTCATTGTTGCATACAGTGATCCTAAGTTACTATAGGAATTCGTCAATCCAACATTGTCACCTATTTGTTTCTTCAGTTCTATGCTCTTTTTGTAATTATCTAAAGCACTTTCTACTTTTCCTATCATGTTCTCAACGAGTCCCAGGTTATTATAGAGTTGTGCCATTAGCATTTTGTCGCCAATTAGTTCCGCTTGGGAAATTCCATTTTCAAAATATAAATTGGTTTTTTCGAGATCTCCTTTTCTAAAATAGTAATTTCCAAGATTTTTGTTAATGGATGCAATTATGTCGTAAGCAGTCGTTCCCTCTACCAATTTCAATGCACGTGTAGCCATGTCAATTGCTCGAGTGTAATCGCCTTTTTGAGAATGGATCCAGCCCATAGAATTATAGATTGTTGCTTCTTCCACTAGATTTGGTTGATCTTTCAGATCTTCAAGCGCTTGTTGCAACATTTCTGTCGCTGTTTCGTACTCTGATCGTTTCTCGAAAACGTCTGCTATCTTACGTTTGATTTTAGCTTCCCTTAGTGCAGATCCAGTTATTTGCGCGGCTTGCTCAAAATGTTTAATTGCGGTATCGAACTCACCTTGGATCTTATATACATCACCTAATCCTTCATGAATTATTATCTGTTCTTCAAGCAAATCCACGCTGGATTCTCCAAGATGTTCGAGCCCCTGTGTATAGAGTTTAAGCGCCACTTGGTGATTGTATTGCTGTTTTGCTTTTCTCCCTGCTTTAGCCAAATGTATGAGAGCTTTCGACCCATCGTTTCCTTGATGATAGTGATTCGCTAATTGTTCGAGTACTCTTTCAGGATTGTCCTGGTTTTTAAGCAATACACTGTCGCCAATTCTGGTATGTAGATTTCGACGTGTTACAACTGGAACCATCGAGTAGGCGATATTATGTGTTACGATGTGCTCAAAGACATATTCAAATTGGCCACTAGGGGAATGTTGGGGATCAATCATGTCTAACGCAATGAGTTGACCTAGATTTGTATCCAAATCCGCTATATCATCCGATATTTGTTCAAGGATAACGTGATCGACTGTCCTACCTATAACTGCACAGCATTGTAATATAGATTTAGGTTCACTAGACATCCTATCAATTCGGGCACGTAACATTTGTTCAAGTGAATCTGGAATTTCAATCCGATCTGCATTGCCAACAGTTGCCCATTGATTTTGGAAAACGACAATCTGTTTCTCTAACCGTCTAACGATATATGTTTTTTCTACGTTGCTAATCCGCCAAAGCTGTCCCATCTCTTGAATTGAGACAACAAAATTAGAACCAAACTCAATATGATTTTGTCTGAAACCAGCGAGTAATTCTTCCGGCATAAACCCATTATCTAGTTGGACCTGTGACTGGTCATTGAAGTCAACATTGAATATCTTAACCTGCTGAATTACCTGATTGTCTATCAGTAATCGAAGCATTTCTTCCATGTAGAATGGGTTGCCTTCAGTATTTTCAATAATTCTTTCTTTAAGTGAATCAGCATTAATTAAAGTTAATAAGCCTTCTAGCAAATTTCGACTGGCTTGGGAGGATAGTTGGGACAATTCTATTAAAGTATGCTGGTTTGAAATTCGGTTAGGTATCTCATCGTTGATATGCCAGCAGAGTTCTGTTCGTTCAGGTCTATAGAGAGNTATCAAGAANATTGNNTTGTCAACTATTGATCCTAACAGAAAGAAAATAAGGTCAAGCGAAACTTGATCTATCCAATGGAGATCCTCTAAGACGAAGGTCACTGGTTTGCGTCTAGATTCTTCAATCAGAATGTCTCTGATGGCTGCAAACGTACGTNGTCTTCTGCCTTCAGCATCTAAGTATTTAACTTTTTCAGCGTAGTCACCTTCAAANTTTAANGCGAAAAGNTGACTGCCAATGTANGGTATAATCTCGTCTGATAAATCTTCATCCGATTNCCGAAACAAGTTTTTNATTTTATAGANCAGNTTTTCTGTAATTTCATCATCNCGATCAGTCTCTTGAATNTCAANATATNCTGTAAAAGCAGAAATGAAAACCGAATANGCTGNCTGANCAGTATATTCAAAGCAGTTGCCTTCTAGCCATGTTACGCGTCCTCCCAGATTCNAANGTAGTTCCCGTTTTAACCGTGATTTTCCTAGTCCNGCTTGACCGATNAGGCCAACAAAATGNCCTTGATTCTGCCATAGNATNTTAGATTTTTNATTTAAAGNCTTAANTTCNGTTTCTCTGGAAACGAATACTTTATTGAGAAGNGAAACACCTCGTTTCAGCTCCGGATCNGCTCTTTTNCCTAAGGCTCTATANACNGGAATCANCNGGCCTCNAACTTCAANATCAGTCTTTTTTTCATACTTGAAGAGNGCACGAGTNAGGCGGTATGTTCGTTCTCCCACNAGCATCTCACCCGTTTCGGAAATATCTTCAAGTTTTTCAGCNAGTTCGACGGGTTCCCCAATNACNGTATAGTCCATTTTTTNCGTNTNATCTGTGCTNATATTACCAATTGAAATCCTGCCGGTATTTACTCCAATATGTACATTTAGTGGGGGCATATCCATTTCAATGGCCATCCGGTCACTAAAGCGTTTAATTTCGTCCATCATTTCTAATCCAGCTTGAACTGCTCGCTCTGGATCGTTTTCATGGACAATTGGAGCACCAAAAATGGCAACCAATGCATCACCGATTATGCGATCAATGATACCTTCATATTTGTAAACAATCTTACCCAAGTCATGATGGCATTTGTCTATCAGCAATGCCATCTTACTTGGTTCGTTTTTAAATTTCTCTGACAGCTCAGTAAATCCACTAAGATCAGAGAAAAGTATGGTGACAATCTTTCGTTCCCCTTGAACTATTAATCGTGCTTTGTCAATTTTGTCACGTAAATGGGGAGGAATCGCTGCTTTTAGCCTCTTCTGTCTCTCTTCTTCGGATTCTTTGAACGCCGTAATTCTTGTTGCTTCTGGNTTCTGATCTANAACGGAAAAGATNGGNACTGGTTNGGNAATACCTTTAAAACTTTCTGCNGGAAGNGATTGATAGACGAAGATGTCTTTTGTTAGATGATATACAGATGGACTAACAACAACCTGTTTGGGACCTGCTTTAGCCTTAATACGAGCTGCCAAATTAACGGTAGGACCAAGCACAGTTGTATCAGTATATTGATCGGTTCCAATTCCGCCTACCCAAGCAACACCGCTGTTGATACCGACGTGGATGTCAACATCTGGAAACTTATCAGTAATCTTGACCATATCCATTGCCGCTAAAATCGCACAAGTAGGATCATCTTTGTTAGTAACCTGTGTGCCAAAAGTTGCCATGAAGAAACCGCCTTGAATTTTATCAGTAATCCCACCATATTTAGTAATGATATTATCTAACTCAAGATCAAATTGTTGCTTCACAATGGATATTTCTTCAATCATATCCATATCGGCATTGGAATCAACTTCAAACCCTTCAATTGCGGCAAAAATAACACTAATTGGTTTCTCAACGCCGAAGCCTCCTTCTTCTTTCCGACGGTTTTCGGAATCCTCTAGTGTTTGTTCTATCGATTCGTTGCTATCAGATTGCTGCGTAATGGAATTTTTAAGTGAACTTGTATCTTTGAGTTCTTCGGTCATAATCCAGTTTACGTTTCATATCTAATGTTTAATTTAGTTTACGTTGTTGATGATATAACGATGGTAGGAATGCTAATCTATTTGGCCTTGGTTGCTCAATGTTGATATACTTGCTTGATTACAAACTTAAGTGTATTTCGGCGATCATCAGCCATTATTGCACTAGTTCGTTTTTCTATTTGGATGTTGTCATCGACGTAATGCTTATGAGAGTCATAGAGACTATTCTTTAGAAGAGGCTGCGGGTTATGATGTGGACTTACATCTCTTGTTTGCCTAAAAGTTAGCATATTGCCATAATGAACGATTTTGTGATTCAAGCCTCCGTAGCTATGCTATTATCTCATCACGACAATCAAGTTTCAAGTTCAAGTCATCACTTTACAAAGAGACAAACTGAGTTAGATGTATATTAAAGATCTTCATCCATGGAACATTACACCAAGTAAAGCAACCCAAATTCAGAATCAACTCCGTAATCAAATAATAGATACAGATGACTTAGGTGAGATTCAGTTTGTTGCCGGAATGGATATTGGATTCAAAGGCAATCTAGCACGTGCATCAATTGCTGTTCTGCGCTATTCGGACTTGGAACCGGTTGATTTGGCTGTGGTTGAGACAACCGTTAGCTTCCCTTATGTCCCTGGCCTATTGTCCTTTCGGGAAACACCACTGTTGCTTGAAGCCGCCAAGAAATTGAGGACTGAACCGGATCTGATTATTGCGGATGGGCACGGACTAGCCCACCCGAGACGTTTCGGTATAGCCTGCCATCTAGGATTAATACTGGATAAGCCAGCTATCGGTTGCGCAAAATCTCGTCTTTGTGGTACCTACAGTGAACCNNGTAATANGAAAGGTTCGTCCGCACANATTCATGACAAAGGAGAAATCATTGGAGCTGTACTCCGCAGCAGATCNAATGTNAGTGTCGTGTATGTATCAGTTGGACATCGAGTGTCACTGGAAACAGCAATCGAATTGACTCTTTCCTGCTGTAAACAGTATAGGATTCCAGAAACAACGCGTTACGCACATAAAGCCGCTTCCGGCGAACCTATTTCACTGGTTCAGAATCAGATATCACTATTTTAACTGGTTTCTTGACCTTCTAAAGTAACCCTTCCTGTACGATGTGGTGCTTCGTAAACTGCTAACTCCTCGGGTGTCGGATCGGCAATTGGGCACTCTATGCTTGGTCTTCCCCAAGATAAGAACCCTGGTGAACACTTAAAGAGGATGGATCGNCGCATACGGTTCTCCGCTTTCCAAGACAAGGTGCCATGAACTAAGGCTTCATTAAATACNATTACGGAACCCGCNTTTGCTGANATTTGCTTTACAGTTCCCAAATCATTTTCCGTTGACAGCATTTGGCTAAGTGGNCGATAGTTTGANTTATGNCTTCCTGGTATACAAGCAAATCCGCCATCGCCTTCCAGAACGTCAGTAAGTTGCCATGATGCAACACATAGACCGCACTGCATCTTCCCGTGTTCAAATCGATGATACTGGCTTGGATCAAAGGTCATACCACCATGCAGCCAATGACCTTCTGTTCCTTGTTCCATCTGAATTAAACCCGGGCCATGNTCCAATCGAAAACCATGNCCAAGTATTTCGTTAAAAATGTCGATGATTCGTGGGTGTGTTAGCATTTGTCTGAATGGATCACACCACGGAGGATCAAAAGTTAATGGGTTTTGCCTAAACTCACCNCGTCCCTTNTCNGCTTTNAATTTCTCAGAATNNTGNGAAAGTCCAGGTTCNCGGTTANCAATTAATTCAGTATGGTNNTCAGTNGCCTCGTTTGCTGCAATAATTTCTTCCTGAGTCAAGACATCGTCAATAACAACGTAGCCCCATAGATCAAACAAAAATTTTTCTAGATCTGTCATATTTATCATTCCTTGAGTTCTTTTTTTACACAGTGTACGTCTATTGAAAGATAATATCCATAAACGATCAATTTTTCGAGATATTTCTGGTTTTCAGTAACTAGTTCCAACTTACAGCTTAATTTCATTATTCATTCTAACAGTGATTCATCCAAGATAAATCTTCACCTTATCACAAGAGGAGATGCCTGAACTTCCTGATTACAAGTAAATGATTTGTACCCACTTGAATTGCAAAAAAATCATGGTATTATAATAGAATATAGAAACGTTGACACAAAAATTTCATTATCATGTTTTTTAGGCAGAACTCAAAAGGAAAGTCTAAAGTGATTATGGGTGTGTAATGACTATGAAAAGGGACAGGCTTTCTTCCAGGAGCCAAAGTTGTTATTGGCAAAAGAGCAGCAACCACCGAATTCAAACATTCCCTCAGGGTAGAGGCAGTGACACCGGCAAATCCACTAGGGTCATTCGACTTGAAGGTAGTCAATCCTGATACACAAGAAGTTGTCGCTAAAGAGGCGTTTGTATCAGTAGCGAGACGGTATACAATTATCCGAATCCTTTTCGTTCTTCTCAAGGAACCACTTTTCGCTATGTTGCCAATGAAGAGGTAGAAGAGATAACGGTTCAAATCTTTAACCTGAATGGGGAACCCATAGGCATTTTAAGGCGAAATGGGGATGGTGACATAAAATGGACTAATCCTGATCTTAATTTTGGCCTCTACGTCTACCAGATGGAGGTGCAACTTGGGACTGGACAAACAAGAACTTTCCAGCGACTTCTTCAAGTGGAATAAATAGAAAATCGTAATGGAATTTTGGGAGGTATGTATCCTCATCTTTTCCTCTATCCAAATAGTTGATTTAACGAACTCAACATATCTCGAAGCGTCTTGCTGTCGTGATGTCCTAGACAAAGGTTAGCTAGCCATGCGTTTGTACTATATCTTGTTCTTTTTAATTCTTTCTTGCTTTAGTCTGAGCGTCGACGCTCAGACTAAAGCTGCTGTTATTGTTGGTGTCAGCGACTATCCTGCTAAATCCAATATTCCTGACTTACAACATTCATCTCAGGAAGCCAAATCTCTTAGCAATTTTTTAACTGAGCGAGGTTATCAATGCCATACCTTGCTTGATCGAGAAGCAACTAAAGAGAACTTAGAGAGCCACATCCAAACGTTAATTGAGATGTCGGAGCAAAAATCATTGGATCATTTTATCTTCTACTTTAGTGGACGTGGCACGCGAATCGAGGACGATCCTGTGTTTTCAGTGCTGTATTTTGTTGATGAAGATAAAGACGAATTAGATGAATGCCTCTTACTTAGCGATGCGGATCCTGCCGACCTTGACACCTATCTTAGGGATGATGCCCTTTTCGAATTTGTGACTCAAATTAAAACTGACGCCATCACACTGATTCTCGACTGTTCTTTCAATGGTGTTGCTGGTAATACTTCTATAAAGGGATTTGGAGAATCAACGGGCGACGAATTCGATGGAGTTAACGTAATGAAAGAAGGAGATGTTGGAGCACTCGAAAATGGTCTAGTGCTGTCAGCAAGTGCACCGGACCAACCTGCTTTGGATGGTGCTTTTTCGACTGCTTTGCTGGATGCCTTAAAAGCTGAAAAAGCCGATACCTCCCAGAACCGAGATCTCTCAGTGGCAGAAATATACGCTTACCTTAAGAATGCCCTCAAGGATAAGCAAGTACCTTATTTATTCGACCCACTGCAACACAATCCAACACTTGTGACTTTACCGGAACTGCCAACTTTAGAGATTATATCGGAACCTTCTGGTGCTGAAGTCTACCTGACAAAGGGGCAGAAGAGGCGGGAATATATTGGATCTACTCCATTTCTACAAGAACTACAAAAGGGTCAGTATCGAATTGATGTTCAGAAACTGGCTTTTCACCGCTCTCGAGTGCAAGATATTGAGCTTAGCGAATACAGCCAATCATACACGCTTGAACCATTTGTTCTCAAACCAATAGGTATTCACGGCATTGTGCGGGATGACGATGGCAATCCTACGGAAAATCTACAGGTCATCATCAAGCAAGAAGGAAAAGAAATTTGGCGAGAAGACGCAGAAAGAAATGGAAGTTTTCACTTAAGCCAGGAACAAGAATCATGGCTTAAATTAGATCAAGTCTATGAAGTCAGTGCGATAGGAAGTAATCTGCTTTCATCCGAAAGAGTAACTTTTACTTTTAGGGGCTATCAGGATATTGATTTGAGAGTTCCTGTTGCCCTTGATAGAACGGCACCCATCTTGATCGATTCTGTTTTTTCCTCTTCGCGTTTGGTACCTTCTGAAGATTTTCTGCTTTTAGGCGATGAAGTATTAATCACTCTTACGGTAACAGATAAGGTAGAGGATGATATGCTTTTTGAATTGGATCTTGAGACTTTAATGGATCTTGAGACAGATGATGGAGTTCTGAGAGACGATGGAATGGAGTCCCAAAATTACTTGGGGGTGTCGTCTGTAAAATTGGTGCTGGGGGTAAAAGACTCGGCTAAGTTATGGCCTCTCAATCCAGTTATGGAAAAAGATGAACAACTAAAAGACCAACACTCATATCAGTTCCAATACACTGTGACAAAAAATCCGGAGGTAGTTGAGGAGTGGTTTGTAGCACNAGTAGAGGTTATTGATAAGGGTGGAAATGCTCGTCTCTATCGTGAAAATGAAGTGAACATCAATTTCGCAGTATGTCCAAATATTCTTGTGATGGGTGAAAAGCTGTTTAGAGACGGAGTCTATGACAAAGCCGTCGATTCGTTTAATTTGTCTACAGAGCATACAGACCGAAGCAGATATATTATGTCACTTGCTCACCATGAACTAAATTCAATCCAAAATGCCGTAGAAAGCTTTTTGCTAATCAGCGACCAACTTTTCTACTTGTCGGGTCAACACTCGGGTTTGTCTCCACTGCCTCGGAAGTTTGCCAATANNCTGTGGCGNTACTACCTAGATCAGTTATCAAAACATCGACANGATCCAGACTTTCTCAGCTTGCTCATCGCGACTGCTGAGAGACTAANTCGTCTTCATGACGCCGAGTTGTATCAAATTTACAAGGAGAAGTTAATTGCCAACAGGACATCAAAAGAATGATTAAACATTACAATCTGATAGTGCATCCCTTTCTTTGTAGTCGGTATTTAATAAATATGACTGTTTTCCGGCTTCTCATCTGTCCAGTATTACTATTCCACTTAATCTTTTTATCGTTTGCGGAATCAGGACGGGGAGCTTTCTCAACATCTGGTGGAGGGGCAAGAGACCGAATTTTCGGTGAGTCTTTTGTGGCCGTTGCGGATGATGCAAACGCNATGAGGTGGAATCCCGCTGGAATTNCGTTGCTGCAGCAGGCTGAGATTACTTTTTCGCATGCCAGCCTTTTTTCCTTGGGGGATGGAGCTTTTGACTATTCCGATACCTCTAGTAGCGTGAACGAAGATGTGGTTAATGTTGCCGTCCCAAACTTTACCGTGCCCTTTGGCATTAGCTACCATAGCGTTGGTACGCATGGACTCATTTTTACTGACGAGAGTGGGACCATCCTTGACTTAAATGGGAAATATACAGAGCGAGTGCTGACGCTATCTACCGGTCAAACGCTGACGATTGGTGGAAGTAAGCTCACATTTGGAGTGAACCTTAATCGTTATACTGTAAATAGTCGTCANAAACGGCGAGGTTTTGGCATTGATACAGGTTTATTATTTTTATCAAAAACTCGTTTCATACCTCAGGTCGGGGTGACACTTAATGGGCTTTCAAGTGTACCATCTCGCTTCATTATTGGTTTTGCGTATCATNTGTTACAAGAAGGTCAGCTTACTATCGCGAGTGGTTTAGCTAAAACATCNGCGACAGAAGNTTGGAAATACAGTATAACAAGCGAATACGATATTTATCGTTTTTATCCAATTCACTTGTCCCTTCGATCGGGCTATCAATTCCGTGGATCTCACTTAGAAAACAAGCTTAATGTTGACGTTGGCGGCTGGAACTCTGGATTCTCACTATACATGAATCGGTTTAAACTGGACTATTCTTATGAACCGCATATCTCACTCGGCAGCACCCACCGCATGACAGTTTCAATACTACAAGTTTCGCCTACAGAAATTCACTGGCAGAATGGTATACAACATTATATGATGTTGGAAGATGATTCTGCATTGACGTCTTTTAAAAGGCTAATAGGCCTGAACCCTGGCAGTGCCAGGGCATATCACCAAATTGCAAGGATTTATGAACGAAAAGGTGAACTTGAGAACGCAATCCAATCTCTTGAATACGTGCAGCAAATTGATGCGAATTATTTTGAAAAAGAAAAACTCCAACAGTTAATTGGAGACTTGCAAGGCCAACGTCGATAGTGCTAATTGTATTCCCGAACATAGTTAGATGTCATGACATATCTACGAGTTAGTTGAGTCTTTGTGATGTCGTTTCATGACCAACGTGCCTTTTTCGGTGTAGTTTTGTGGGTTGTTGGCACGGCGTTGTCGATCAAGTTTTCGTTGCAGGATTCTGATTTCGTTTTGTTTGTCGTCAAGCTGATGACAGAATTTTTCGAGTTGGACATGATTATCCGATATTACTAATAAGATAGGGGAAAATAATGCAGCATATACAGATTCTTAACTTCAACCTCAAAGGAATCAATCACGATGATTTTATTGAAATTGCTGACACAATGGCTCCAGTCTTCGCTGAAGTACCAGGACTGCTCTCAAAAATTTGGCTAGCAGATCAGGAAGGTAACACATACGGTGGTGTTTACACCTGGAAAGATCGTCAAGCAATGGAAACTTTTAGCGAAAGCAGCCTTTTTAATGACGTCGCAAGCAATCCAAATTTTGCCAACTTCACATCGAAAGATTTCTGCCAATTTTTTCCAAAAGCTCGGTATTCTCGACGGGCCTAGCAAGATTACTGGAATTCCACCACCGTTAGAAAAAATTTAATCTCATGGAAGACAGGCAATTCCCATACCAAAACTGGATTACCAATCATGAGATTAGAGTACAGAAAGGGAACCTTTAACTGACGAAGGACAACATAGCGACGGGCATCTACGAATCTTAGTAAGCGGTTAATAGCATCTTCAAATTCTTCGACGCGACGACCTTTGGTTGATTTCATCACATGTGG
>PBXZ01000017.1:0-34734 GCA_002729415.1 Candidatus Poribacteria bacterium
TCTTCAGGATGCATGGGGCACACCCACTTCCCCGCCAAGGCCTGTCCCAATGCTTGACCATGAGCATCTATTTTTGCATTTACAGTTCCGCTTGTGAACCAATTACCTGACCACCACGAATGCCTCCACCACCAAGAACTAATGACCAACCATTCGCAAAGTGATCACGACCTTCATTATTATTAATTTTAGGTGTCCGTCCAAACTCACCCAACCACATAACAATGGTTTTATCAAGTAACCCTCGATCTTCCAAATCCCAGATTAACGTCGCGAAAGCTGGGTCAACTGTACTCATTAGGTTTCCCACTTGCTCAAAATTATTGCTATGCGTATCCCATCCGTCTAGTGAGACCTCGACAAACTTCACACCTGACTCAACAAGTCGTCTGGCCATCAAACAACCTTGCCCAAAACGATTCATACCATAGGCTTGACGTAAAGCAACAGGTTCCTCATGCAATTCAAAGGCTTTCGTTTTCTCAGAATTGATCATCTTGTCAGCTTTTTCATATATTGCTTGATGTGCTTCCGTACTTCGACCAACCCGCCTCTTAAGAAAATCTTCCTGTAATCCACTCATTAACGTCAAACGCTGCTGAAACCTGCGTTGATCCATTTGAACCGGATATTTAATATCATCAATTGGTTTCATTGGATCATTAACTGTAAAAGGATCATGTTTAGCCTTCAAAAAACCGCTGGTGAAACTTGGAGAGTTAATGCTAACACAGTTCGGAAGTTCAAAATCCGGTTTTCCCAAATAATGTGAAACGAGTGATCCGAATGTTGGATGCTTGACAGAACCAGTTGGTGCATAACCGGTGTGAAGCAAATATCTTGCACGCTCGTGATTTCCCTCACGTGACACCATCGATCGAATTACTGATAGATGATGCGCTTGTTCGGAGACTTGCGGTAGTGTTTCGGCAAACTGTATTCCCTTTACACTAGTCTGAATTGCCTTGAACGGCCCTCCGTTAACAGTATCAGGCTTAGGATCAAACGTGTCAAGCTGACTAGGCCCTCCATTCATAAAAAGAACAATACAGTGTTCTGCAGAAGCAACAATATGATCTGCTTGGGCAAACACCGGCAACTGCAGATGCTTCAGGGCTATCATACCTAAAAAGCTGTTCACTCCAAACTTAAGGAAATTCCGCCTAGAAAGATCCTGGGGACACAAACCTCCCGAGTGATCTTCAATCTTCTCTGTATTAGTCTCCATTTCCATCCTCTTTTAGCCCGATACTTCCATCCCTACGAAAATTATAACAAAAAAGCGGTCCGAAATCAATCGGACCGCTTTTTTGCCAAGCTCCCCCGGACGGACTCGAACCGCCGACCTGGTGGTTAACAGCCACTCGCTCTACCAACTGAGCTACGGAGGAATATTCTAATTAAACAAATGAAATTCTACTCAATCAATCCAAAGATTTCAAGAAAATTCTTTCTTTTTTTCGTATCACGCTTGCCACTCATGCTAGAGGCGAAGTCATCAAAACAAATCTGACCCCAGATACCACTTTCCGCTCAACACCACTAACGGTCTTCGTAACTAGCATTAAATCTTGGTCAACACCTCCAACAGGTATTACTAACCGCCCATCAACGCCAAGTTGATCAATTAGCACATCGGGAATAGCTAAAGGAGCAGCAGTTACGATGATACGGTCATAAGGCGCATGATCTTCCCAACCGTAGTAACCATTACCAACTTTCGATTCAATATTCCCATATCCCAGTGAACCAAGAAGTTCCAATGCCTGATCGGCCAGCTTTTGAATAATCTCAACNGTATAAACTTTATCAACAATTTCAGCTAAAACAGCAGTCTGATAACCACTACCNGTGCCAATTTCAAGAACATTNGATTGAGANTCCAACTCTAACAATTCCGTCATAAGCGCAACAATGTAGGGCTGAGAAATTGTTTGCTGGCAATCAATTGGAGCCGCCTGATCGTGATATGAGCTACTTGTCATATCGGCTCTCATAAAAAGATGACGTGGTACATTCAACATGGCATTCAATACCACTTGATCACAAATACCACGTTTCTGGATTTGTTTACGGATCATCCTTTTTCGGCGCTGCTCATAAACAAAAGGTGTAACATTATTTGAATTCACTACCAAAAGTCCTCATTCTTTCAATCCCGAACATGCAAATTGTATGATGCCATTAAGAAAACTCGATCTCGACTCAACTGCTGTGACACTTGCTTTTGTCTAGAAATAATATCCAAAACGCCCAAATCTAAAGATAAAATGTTATTTAAAAGACCATATAGCCAAGTTGCCNGNGGNAAAGACACTAGTTCAACTTGCTGTCCCATCAACCCTGCTTTCTCGCGTGCAACTGACAAGGCAAGATCCAAACCACCCAATTGATCAACTAACCCAATCTTATGTGCCTGCCGACCTGTCCACACTCGACCACGTGCAACTTGATCTACCTCTTCTTTGGTCATTCCACGACCATCTGCAACTTTGGCCACAAAACCATCGTAAATTTCTTCAACTGATGCNCTCATGGCCTGTCGATGTGTCTCAGAATAATCACTATAATCGCTATAAAAGTCCGCATTTTTACCACGCTTAATAATCTCTTTTTTGATACCGATCTTGTCATACAATCTCTTNAAATTCAATCTACCGGTAAAAACACCAATTGATCCTGTAACCGTACTCGGCTCAGCAATAATNTGNTCAGCCAGAGTGGCAATATAATATCCTCCTGATGCTGCTGTATCTCCCATTGATACAATGAGAGGTTTCCCAACNTGTTTCAAAAGTTGCAATTCTCGCCAGATCTCATCCGCTGCCAACACAAATCCACCACCACTATCAATCCGGAGAACAACAGCTTTAATAGAATTATCNTCCCTAACCGATCTGATTGCTCCTGTAATCGTATCAGATCCCATAAATACACCNCCCGTGAAAGGGTTTGCAAAACTTTTGCCTGTTATCATATCGCCAACAGCATGAATAACNGCAATCTTCGAAACACCAATTCTCCAATTATACTCATGGTAGNCTTGCCCAAAATAACGANNGCCTTTTACAAGATTCGACTTTCTACGNCCAATNAGTTCTTCAATTTCNTCTTCATACANNAGTTTATCTACAAGCTNATTCTCCAATGCCTGCTTGGCCGTAAAAGGTCCTTTATCAACCAAACCTTCAACCCGCTTTGGAGTCCAATTCCGCCCTTCCGCAATCATCTGTATAATTTGATTGTAAATATCATCAATTAAGTTATTGGTCTGTTCACGGTAAACTTCTGACATCTCAGAACGAGCAAACCTTTCANTTGCCGACTTATATTCNCCAATCCGCTCGAAATCGCTATGAACACCCAATTTATCCATGAGAGGCCTCAAAAACATNGGTTCACTTCGAACTCCAACCAAATCTAGAGTCCCCANAGGATGAAAGAAAATTTGGCTAGATGCCGAAGCCANCAGATANGCTCCCGTTGAACAAATTTTACCGTAACAAATAACCTCTTTACCCGAGTCTACAAGTTGTTTGAGTAAGTTTCGGCGCTCCTGCATTTGAGCAACGCCAACATCGCTCCCTCCAATTCGAACCAACACACCAACAACAGAGGGATCATCCTTAACAATTTGCAATAAATAATNTATTTCGCTCATCTCTATATCAAGAAAAATCTTACGTCTTGATTTCGTTCGACTCANCTGCGAAATGCGAAATTCGCCNACGCCAGTTTNTAANTTNTTACTTGGCAAAAACGCANGAAAAGCACCTAATCCCATATAACCTAAATTGACGCCAAATCGAATATCGAAATTCTTATCATTCCAATAACCAGAACGAAAAGTTAAAAAATCCATGGGACGAATATCCAAACCATAACGGATCTCAATACCATTTGTATTCTCTATTTTTCTCAAATCTAGCGAAAATGTAATGCGAGAAGTATTTGGGCGTAGGGCTATTCCGAAATCATAGGTTCGACCACCAACTAAGATCGGACGATTTAAATCGCGAGCAACAGTACCAATCGACAAATTATTCCGCCGAAACATCAATCCCATGGACCAAGAAGAGAAATTGTCATAATTTCGATAATTAGACCTCCCATAGTCAGCCAAACTAGCATTAATCCAGCTGTAACTTGTACCTAAGTACAGTGAATCAAGCAAACTGGTGGCATTTGTAACAGTATAACGTTTGAACGAAATATCATCTTCCATCTCAATGAACTCCAACCCNAAGCCAGATTTTGCCGCTGCTACAAAAAGGGCATCATCNCCCTTTGAACTTCCNTCGTAGGTACGTAAGTAGCACAACTCAAAATCACTCCGGCAGGCAACCCCTGCAGGATTNAAAAAAGTCGCTAGTGCTCCATCGCTGGCAGCAACCGAATTTGATGGCAACTGTGTCATATTTNTTACCGCATCTACAGTTGAAACCAACAAAACAATTATGACAAACGACAGAATATGAATATAGATTTTCGTTTTGTGAATTTTATAAATCATTATCTATCCAATCACTAAACCCCAATTTTCCCAATTGATTCTCCGCTCGACACCATTGGATAAATTGGTTGGGACCAAAAAATACCGTCCGCTGGTGAATAAACGACTTCACGTAGGTTACCAAACACATCATGAATTTCCGCAATTGGTTGACCAGCTTCAACATAATCTGCTAATGTAACCTGATAATGGACGAAACCACCANAATTACTTACAACCGAAGCAAACTGGTGCGCTACAAACTGCTCTGANGGAATCTCTGGTTCGCCATCAATGAAATCATAAGCTTTCAAAACATTCAGTATTCCACGAATTCCCTTNGAGATACTCAGCTGATTCCAACCATGACAACCACCTAGCTCCGGATCGATCGTTGGAATCCCAATATCTGGAGCAACTTGTGCCAATTGTCCTTTTGGCCCTTTTTGATCAAGGATATATCCAATGCCAAAAACCTTTGCGAGCTGAAAACAAGCTTTATGTAACGGATGATCGTGACTAACTCTCACTCTAACTTCATCAATCATAGGCTTAACCCCACCTTGATGCAAATCAATACAAATATCTGCTTGCTTCACAACACTATTAAACAANTAATAGGCTATTCGTTCGCTTGAAGTTCCATCGGCTTTACCTGGAAAACATCTATTCATTTTCAGGTTGTCAACAGGACTATAAGCCTGCTTNGCGTGAAAAGCATGAAAATTAACAACTGGAATNGCAATAATGNTCCCACGTAAGACANCTGGAGATACTCGGCGTAGGATTTCATGGATAACAGCTACCCCATTCAGCTCATCACCATCACTTACTGCCTGAAGATAAATCGTCTTTCCATCAGCCAATCCGTTAATCAAAACAGTAGGCAATTCTATAGATGTTCCATCCTGCATCTCACCAACGGGAATTCTTCCTTCAGTCCTTTCCCCTGGTAAAGCTTGCAATTCTCCAACAATAATCGACTTTTGATTGCGTGCCAAAACCCCACCCTATAAACTGGCAAAATCATACTCTTGGGTATCTATGATATCAATTTGAGCTGTTTTTGACCGAAATCTTACTTAAATATTAGTATATGCCGGTCGGTGTAGAACATCTTTGATTTTTCTGTCTTGAAAGTGCTACCAGAATTGGGGGTGAGAACTATCCTAGAAAAAGCAATGAAGGAATCACAATTACTCCGATGAAATAAGCAAAAGCAACTAAGAAAAACTCAGAAAATTAATCCTATCTTGTTAACAAACAAAATTATGTTTCTTCTAGCGATTTGCCGATAGCTTGGTTTTAAAGGTGAAGGAGGTACAACAGTAACATTTTCACCTTGGACCCAACCCACAACATTTGCTCTAACCCTAACTTGCACCCAATCAGATTCTACTTGAGTAACTTCCAGTTTGGTCCCTTCATGGGCTTGGGCAAATGGAACAGAATCTAAGGTAGGTCTCCTACGAATTGCAGACTTAGCGTTAAAAAGAAGTTTGGACACGCGATTTCGTTCTTTTAGAGTAGGAGCTGAAAAAATATAGAACAGAACCAAAGCTGAAAGGCTTAAAACCGTAAGTATCCCAATGAAGGGAAATGATTTCTGTTTTAAGACTCGCTCTTCTTCAAACGAACTCGGCATGAAAATTATCTTTTGGTAATTTTCACTATATCGCTAACAATGAAGTGTCCAGATGCATTCGGCTCAACTGAAAGCAAAATTGTTTTGCCTTTGATATCAGCAACAATCGCATTAGCACGCTTCTCCTCACCCAGAACAACCAATTCACCAGTAACCGGATGAATAATTTCTTTTGGGATCTTGATCAATGTAATCGCGTTACCCACAGAAACTCGATCGAATGCGGTCATCGAAAACATATTCCCATCAATGGAAAGAATTTTAGCGTTTTCAGTTACAATCTGTTCTGCTAAAAGCTCAACTATTTCTTTTTCTAGCAACGGAGGTCGGCGAACACGGTCATGTACTTCAATTGCCAATTTCACGCTTCTATCATCTTTTCCTGAATCAACCATTTTAATTTCAAAGTACGATAGATACATAACAGACGTAAACTCATGCACGTCCACCACTAAACCGTATCCCAAAGATCCATCAATAGGATAGCGCACATCTGACATTGCATCGTAAAGCCCTTTTGGACGGTAGATCTCCAGTAGCATTCCACGTCGAACACCATCCTCAATACCAAGATTAATATGGGCTTTCCGTCCATCAACACTTAATACAAAGCCGTCTTCTAGAACTCGCTTGGTTACCCCCGCACCTTCGCTTTTTGATTCTGCAGAAGTTGAAATTACTGTAGAGTCAACTTGATCTGAGGCATCAGTAGACGAAGCAAGTAAAGCATAATAAAAAACTGAGAATGTGCGGAAAATCTGAGCAACTGCATCATTAACATAAGAAGCCGTTGCAGATGACTCGCTACTTAACAGAGAACTATTTGCAGCCGGTTGGTCCACCACAACCGCAAAAATCAGCATCAATACACAAACTACAGTAATACTAGTTAGATTTTTTCTCATAATAGCAATTCCTTGATCAACGACCAATCCGAAACCATATAACTACCAACTCATTTGAAGAATCGAAAAATAGGGAGCAGAATCAAGATCTGAATACGCAATTGGTATATCATCCACAGGATCATTGTTAATAAATAGCAAAATCGAACCAAGTGCGACACCTGCAATCGACGCACCAACTAAAATTTTACTATTCCTATCAAGCCTTTTAGTTCGATTCTCAAAAAGACGCTTACCTGCTTCCGTACGCGATAACCTATATAAATCATATGCACTGTTGGCACGTTGACGTGAATAAGCAGCAGTGATCCCCAAACTAACTCCTGTTGAAAAAGTTAGCCAAGCTAGGGCCTTACTTCTCCTTCGAACTGGTGGTTTGTAAGACTCAGCTAGATTCTCTTCAGACGCAATTTGCATCAGAAAATTATCGCTGTTTGCTTCCTCACCATCTCTAAGAGCAACAATATCTTTCAGAGCGACAATTTTGTGAGCAACTTCTATTTGCTTTCCTAACTGAAGATCAACAACTTCCGCCACAGCCCCCTGCGCAAAGAGCTGAACAATTTTCACATTGCCCACATAATCCAATTTACCATTGACATCTTCATAAACTCGATAGGTTTCATCAAACCCAGCGCCACTGTCCGTTCCAACATCAACATAAATTCGAGAACCTTCGACAAGCAAAACATAACCATGTTCAGCAACCGAAACGCAACTAAAAAACNAAATAAAAAANAGTAGTATTACAACCAGAAATTGCTTAATCATTGAACGAGTTCAAGAAGCTCCTTCTTCGGGATCATCCCCAAGATCCCCTTCTGTTTTTCTAGGTGAGACTTAACTTGGGTCAATTTTTTCTCGTTTGTTTCGGATTCTTTTTTAAAAGACTGAGCTTGTTTTCGAAACTTGCCCATCCTGTCCTCAATTTTCCCGGCTCGATCTGCTTCACTTTTATGAAGGTTCGTTGTATCCTGCAACCTTGTGGCTAAGCTTTCCATAATTCGCACCGCAATCTCAGGAGTATCTTGAACAATNGACTCTAAACCTCCAGTATAAACATAAACNTTACANTCAATGGAATCACCTCTCTCATCAAAGTCCTCCATTGTCTTAATCGACGCGGTTCGAGGAACCCCAAGAATCTCTGACATTTCACCGAGAATAGCTCCAGTAGCAGGCGGTGCTGTAATCTCTGCAACCTGCTCAGGACCTTTAAAAACACCTAGAGTACCTTCGTGTAAAATAAAAATAGACCCATCCCCATCTGTATCTTCTTGAATTAGAACCTGATCCGGTTCGTAGATACGAAGATTGGGATCACTTGATGATACAGTATATCCGTCTGGCATGTTATACCTCCATCATTTTATTGTTAATCAGCAATTGAAAGAACATAACGGAACCCAATTCCACCATACACTTCTGCTGCAAAAGCTTTTTTACGATTCGTCAAATAGGTGACCTGACCACTTCGAACTTCCAGACCGCCCCGAATTACCTTTTCTTTGTTGAGAATNACTTGTTGGATTGAGCTTTCCAAATCGGAGGAGTCNNTTCCACCTTTCAACTNAACGACACCACGAACNTTGCCCATCAACTTCATCGTCGTCTTTGCCCCCACACCAGCTTGTATAAGGANTTCTTCGATCTCCTTCATCAACAACTCTTCATCGACTTTCCGATCCNCCNGCAACAAAGCTCGGATAGAGCCAATTACTTTTCCTTCTTCATCATTTAGGCCAGGTCCNATTGGGTTAGATCGTGGAGTCGGTTGATAACCCGAAGAATACCAGTCGCTGACCCACTCCCAAACATTTCCACACATATTATACAAACCATCCTCTGTTTGACNTTTAGCAAATCGATTAACCGGCATAACTCCCATTCCACCAACTGGATCAACGAAATTGGTAATTGCTCCATTCCAACGATCCCCCCAAGACCAAAAGGTCCTATTGTCTTTCTCAAGATTAGAGGATCCGAGTTTTGCCGAACCGAGGGCGGTACGCTCCCATTCAGCNTCCGTTGGCAGCCTGTATCCCACTACTNCCTCTACGCTATTAGTGACATTACCTTCTACATCTATCAATTCTCCAACACTGCTATACGATTTAGATAAGTTTGTTGATTCACTTAACCAATTGCAATATGCTGCTGCGTCATACCAACTAATAAAAACAACAGGATAATCCGCCATACTAGCAGGATATTTACCATCTCTCCAATACGGTGGCGTCACATAAGCAGTTGCCTCAACAAACTCCTGATACTCTGCATTCGTTACTTCAAACCGACCAATAAAATATGAAGATAACGTAACTTCATGCTCAGGTTTTTCATCTTCCTCACCAAACACATTTCCCATCAAAAAGCCCTGATNGTTCCTAGAAATATAGACCATCCCCGGTGGAGGAACTAGTGCTATTGAAGAGGAGAAAGCTTCCGTCTCATTATTTGCCAAATCTCTGAATTTCGCCCACACGGTTTTCTCACCAGGATGAGGATTGATATGCCATTCCTTTGATGGAAAAAATGACTCCCAATCAACTGTTTGCCCTATTTGTGACTGAAAATTCTTATTGTTGGAAATCATCATTTCAGAAATGCCACTCTGGTCAGTGATAGCAAACGATAAGCGTACTCTAGGAGATGACGTTTGGGACCTCCCTTCATTAATTAAAAAGCCACTTGGCAACAAGCTGGGAGCGTCATCATCCATTTCCAGCTCTCTTTTAATGAAAGTTGTGTCACCTATAAATACCGTAACTGATGATATAGTTAACTTATCATCCTCTCGAAGGACGGAATACCGGTTGCCCTGTTGCACATCGGATACCAACCAATGCCGTGATTCCTGCCCCAAAGTTACCAATACTTTGCTTGGCACCTCAACACCAGCAGATCTCAGCTCATTCCTAAAAGTTTGCGAACATAGACACTTATCAAGTTCCGTAACCCGTTTTTCTGTTACAGAAACACTCGACGAGATTTCCTCCAAGGAATATTTCCCCGCTACGAGTTTCAAATGATAACTACCTGCAGGAATATCTGAAATTGTCACAGGTGTTTCATAAGACCTAGTCAACTTATCTGAATAAACTGCTTTAGATGTAAATTGAGGTTCAAGAGTCAGCATTGCCCCTGAAGGATCGGATATAACTGTTATACTCCCAGTGCCTCGATTCATCTTTAATATTGGGACCTTAGTAACTTCACCTGCCCGAATTAAAACAGTCCGCTTCTCCGGAAGATAGAAAGGACGATCTATTTCAAGTTTACTCATCCGAAGAATTTTTGCAGATTTCGGATACCCTCGTTTAAGCTCACCCATCAATGCAACAGTCAGTCGTAATTTCTGCTCAGCCCCTGGAGCACCTTCAACTTTCTTATCAGGAATACCTATAATTTCTGTATTTTCTTCCGCTCGTACTCTATTTACTCTAGCATCATCGGCACGCAACTCTTGTTTCTCGAGATATTCCTGATAAGTAACCACTTTATTCTGATCACTATCCAAGAGAGCAAAAATAGCGTCTGAGCCAATAGCAGAATAATAACCCAAGTATTCCCCTAACTGTACTGCCCCATCATTATTAACATCTATTCTGCCAAAAATCAGCTCATAACCTTCACTAAGAGGAGAAACAAGCTCTATTTTCCTGATGTGATCATACACACGCTTAATTCTTGTTCTAAACTGAAAATCATCTTGCGCGACCTCAACCACATCACCCGAAGCAAATATGGAGGTATCTGCAACATATATCTGCTGAGCAGTCGCTTTTGCCTTCTGAGTCAAAACCGCAAAAACTTCAGAATGATCTATCTTCTGGATCGAAATAGCACTGCCAACCGGAAAGTCGTTTCTACTAGCAATACTAACATACACTTGAATCTGAGAAGCGCCAGATTCAACATCCTCAGCAAGATACGCAGGAGCTACAACAGGAATAGAAAAAATCCGAGGACTTTTAGGAGGATCAATCTTGAAAATCTTTGCATTACCTAGGCCACCAACTTCCCCCGTTGTAACCTCAAACGAATCTATTAAAGAAGGCCGAATAAATAACGCTGGTATCGAATCAACTACCCCAATACGAACAATTTCATGGTCACTTACTTTTTTTGGCAGGTTCCCATCCTGAATCTGCTCTATACGAACGGTATCCCCCACTACAAAACTGCGACTACTCCGTACCAATATTCGGTCATGGCCAACATCAGCATTTCGAATAAGCGGAACCGGATCCCCAATGGGCTTGATGATATCAGCTTTCTGTTTGGTTTTGATTTCTTCCGGCGCCCTCTTTTGCGCTCGTCTTAATTCACGATCAATACGAATAACAGCATCTGAGGGGCTTGTTTCAATATGCAGATAGCCGAAATTTTTGGACTGGTCTTGTGCCAATACTACATTTTCCAACATGCCCGCTGAATGCAAAAGGATAACTAGCATTATCCCCCAGAAAAATATCCCTTTGGGCAAAGGCTCCAACAATCGGCTCAATTTTTTCTACCTTCCCATTTTTTATCTATAGAATATACAAAAGCTAAAATCTCAGCGACCGCGCGATAAAATTCCTGGGGGATTTCTGTACCAACCTCTAGTCTCACAAGAGCTTCCACAACTTCGGGCTGCTCATAAACTGGCACATCATGTAGGTCTGCGATCTCCAAAATCTGCTTCGCGACTTCCCCCTCTCCAGCGGCAACAACATGAGGAGCAACACGCTCATCCGGTTCATAACGGAGCGCTACTGCCTTTTGGCGTTTTGGGTTCTCATGCACTAACATCAACCCGTACAAGGTCACTCTGCAAAGCTGCAGTTATCGGGATCATGTCAATACCGATTTCACCCTTATCAACAACCTGAAGACGTACATCCTCTAGATTGTAATTCAACGCTTTCATCCGAGAGAGCAAATTACCTTTCTCCCGCTCAATAAAAGAATTGTACGACAAATCTTCAGTAAGGATAGCACAAATCATATCACGATGCAAGACTTGGAGATTAACCTTGAGAGTTCCTAGATTTTCAGTTTCAATCACCATCTGTAATTGAAGATTTTCGAGATCAATCTTATCTGAAGAGTCACTTCTACCTAAGACCTCTGCTGTTAAATACTCATCACCATAATAGAGAGGAATCTGCAAGTAAAACTGCCCTCCATTAAGAACGTCACGATTCATTGCAAGTTCATGCGAATCGATGCTTGCAAAAACCCGTTCTATGGCTTCGGCAGTTTGAGATAAATTCCTATGCACTGCACTACCGAGTCCATTTGCGGACAAAAAATCCTTGACCTGCAAATTTAGCTGTAATAGCAGCACTTTCAAATTCCGACCTGTGCTTTTTAAAAATCCTTGGATACTCTCCCGAGAATCCAAAAGGGCTAGTAATTTTGCCTCATATCCCAACCCAAGTCGACTAGCAAACTCACTGATTTGATCAGTAAAATTGGCATCACCAGGATCCAGAGTCAAAAACTCCAAAATTTGGTTGATTAACAATGGATCTATTCCTTTGGGCAAATTCTCAAGNAACAAATCCAAGGAANTTTTCAAATGCTGAAGCCCACCAACCAAATCNCGTCTCTGNTCAAAAATAAGCTGCAACGCACTGATTAAATGAGATTGTGGTGGCAATTTCAACAACCATGCNGCTGTTATCAAGTTGGGAGGTAAACTAGATTCGATATCGACANCTGACGCGTAGTTTAGCAGACTTTCCAAGCTTTCCGCGTTAAGCGGCATATTATATGCAACCAAAGCTTTGGCAAAAGCCTNNGCTTGAGCATCTACGGAAAAATTCAGATTTCCTAATAATTCGGCAATACTTTGAGACCTATTTGTAGCACCAGCACNATGTGACGTCAACCTTACTGTAACCTGATCATCTAATGATAGTATCCGCCCCTGTACATTATCCTGCGGACTCAACTCGATATTCGTTTCAACGACGAGATTCAGACCGTCGAAAGTAACGAGAAACCTATTTTCAGCAACTTGTCGTAAAACTCTACCACTAACCAAATCCCCAACTTTTAAAGTTGCTCTAAAATCTTCCAGACTCTGATCCGACGCACGAGAACCATACTGCTTGACAATACCAAATTGAGGTTGCATATTCACGTTCATAAATCTTTTCTAGCCAAACGTTCAATCTCCATCCCAAGTGCCTCTGGCGTTAAATTCACATTTTTGTTGATGATCTGACGAACCTGGTCATTAGAACGATTGAAATCCCCAATATAATAATATGTTTGTGCAAGAGTTAAGTGAATTGTTTTTTTATTAACATGCGGATTGAACGATGAGACATAATCTTGGGATGCATTCACAAAAGCCCTGTTCGCGACATCAAGCGCCTTGGTAAACTGGTCACGCGCTAAATAGATTCCAGCGAGAGCAATATTTGCATCAACATTCGAGGGTTCTTTAGACAGAACATTACTCATTAAATCAAACGCCTCATCCAAATCCCCTTCCTCAATTAGCAACCCAGCCTTCTTAATAATATCCGTTTGATCTACAAGTTCCTCAGTGACAGTCAAGGTATTATCAAAGTCTCGATCACCACAACTGAGAACACAAATACAAACCACAACAGCAAGAACTCTAAGAGACAGCATTTCAATATAGTTTTTATTCATTCTAAAACTCAAAAACATTAGTGGAAGGAGGAATATTTTGATTCCTTGTATCCTTGCCTACAATACTAACAATGAGTTTCTGACCTTTACTTGGTGGAGTACTCAAGGAGTAACGACAAAACCAAACATCCCTAGAGGAACCAATTTTCTTCAAATTCACAGTTTGGGGAAGAACATCAGATACCTCTGGAATAACAAAAGCGGCTGTCATTTCAGAAACATCAGACAAAACCGCGATAACTTTGAATTCATTTTTTGCAATAGGATTTCGAATTAACATAATCGGGAAAGTCTTGTTTTTTTCTTCAGGTAGATCGAACACCGTTACATTAATTGACGACTCGTCGATTTTTTTCCCTTCAAAAATGGCACGAATGACTATCTTTTCAGCTGAACCCACCCAATCCTGCTGTGGACGAAGAACCACAACAAGATTTTTAACTAACACATCAACATGCTCTGATGGCGAAACGTCCCACACAATCTCATCAATTGCTGCTTTCGGCTCAATATCAGTATATCTTGTAAGTTCTAGCTTATGCTCCTCATTCCTTAACAAAGTCAACTCGCTTGGCATCACCAGGTCAATCCTAACAAAAGGAAGAGGCTCTACAACAATGCGCATTGTCGCCGTGTCATAATTCCCATCGGGGTCCGTTACTTTCAAACTTATGTCAAAATGCTGTTCAGAATTTATTGGATTACCCGTACGAAATGCCAACCGAGGAGGATTATCTACAATCCCTTTGGATCTATCAACCTTATCCAGACTAACTCCAGACACTTTTAATTCTACTGGTAATTGCCCAACCTCCCATTTCAACTCGGCATTCTTATTGTCCTCATCTTGAACATAATTATCAAGCAATATAATCCCTTCTGCCCCTGTACGAAACCTTAATTCAGGAAGAGCTTTGATAATCGGAACATCCTGATTCACCACATATATTACAGTTGAATCAACTGCCAGTGATTCGCCAATTTTTAAGGAAAGTCTTAATGCAACCTTAACCTCATCTTCTCGTGTTTTCGGCAATACGGGACGAATTATAAGCTGGTTGGCTGCATTTTTATCGATTTCTATAGGCCGACCAAATTTATCTTCTGCGTCAACTGTCCAATTTAAAATCGGCTTACCTTCACTTCCTGAAACAATGGCAAAATCATCCAGATTAATATTATCTCCCGGATGATCATAAACAAACCTTTGCAAGCCAAATTTATCTATTTGAAGCAATGTATTCTTGACCTGAATTTTTGCTCCGACCACATCCTTAAAGGACTTNGGTTCTGCCTGCCCTTTATTAAATTGCGTAAAAAACGTGTACTTGCCTCGATCCCAATCTTCTTGCTCAACATTAAACTTAATCTCCGCCGTTCCTTCACCNATCGCGACAAAACGAATCTTNGCAATAACACCTTCCCCTTTAGGATAAGGAAGCGCATTTGAAACGATAGCAAAACCAACCTNGTAATTATTAATTGATTTATTTAAAGCAACATTGCCATTATAGAAATCGCCNTGANCAAAAGGTATCGCAGGATTCTTNACTCGCAACTTATCAGGTTCAAACGANAGGTATATTTCTGCNGCAGAGCTTGGAATTTGACCGACATCTNCAAAAACCTCAAGTGATATTATATCTCCTTGCTGGACAACAATCTCANTCCTTTGTGTTGTCTGACTCCTTAATTCTATTTTCGCTGCATTCACAGCAAGCCCCAAAGACATAATGAAAACCAANCAAACGNTCAATGGCCACTTTATGCAATTGAGTTGAAAACAATATAAATAATGCAAGTGTATTTTCATCTTGAAGCGAGAATATTCCTGACGGCCAAAACTCTTTTAACATAGCTACGAGTTTCGGTNGGAAGTGTGTTGCCTCTACGTACCCGAGTCGGTCCTGCATTATAAGCAGCTANCGCNGTTGACTCATTTTTAAAAGCCTTCAACTGTTGGCTTAA
The DNA here is from genome assembly GCA_002729415.1 of Candidatus Poribacteria bacterium. Classification (GTDB taxonomy): domain Bacteria; phylum Poribacteria; class WGA-4E; order WGA-4E; family UBA9662; genus UBA9662. The sequence goes on from PBXZ01000017.1 coordinate 15,668, forward strand.
ATATTTTGCACCACCAAGCAAATTTTGTTGAGGATTAAAGACATTCTTAACACCCATTTCACGAGCAGTTGGAATTCTAAGTTGCGTTAGCCCCATAGCTCGCTTAGGCGAAACAGCTTTATAATTTCCAGCTGATTCAATATACACCAATGCTTTCANTAAATNCGGGTCAAGANCATTTTGNGCNGCAGCATGNGTNATCAATCTATCATAACGACGCAAGCGGCGCAAGACAGTCGAATCGAGCTTCTTTACCAACNGATCTTTTTGGGCTAAGTCTTTACGTTGAGTTGACACCGACCCAGCATATATCGACTTTCCTAATTNATTNGCCTNCGGAATTACNGTTAGAGGCTGACTTAAATCGAAATCGAGACCAGTTTCTTGGGNAATATCAGCCGTTTCACCATCAANAGAAGTAACCGCAACACCCTGAATTNCAGGAGTAACTAAGTNGGACACACGAGTAGTCTTGCCAAATCCCCCAACTTTAGCAAAACGATCCTTGTCTTGTCTTGAAGCTAAACGAGACCCAACAAACGAATTATTTAGCAGGTCTGAATTAACATCTATGGTAGCAAGAGGAGGAGTTCGGATGGAATTATCATTTACTTGAAGCATCTGAGCATTCACCGCTGTAGTCGCAGACGGCGAGACGGCTCTAGTCGCATTCAAGCTGCTACTCACCACAGCCTTACGGTACTGCGCGGGATCAAGATCTACTAGTGACTGGCCATATAAAGAAGCATCCACATGAACACTCCAACGNTCCAAGACACGAAACCCTTTTATCAACGCGCTACCACCATTATAAACAATATACGTTGAAGGATCGGAAGTCGTATATTCGATCTTTGTATTACCACGGTAATCCATCAGCATTAGTTTATAAACATGCTTAACCCTTGCATTTGCAAAGACCGAAAAGTACAGAAGAAAGGCAAGGCCAGCTAAAGAGAAAGCAAAAGCATTTCTATTGAGATGAAGAATCATGGAATCCTATTTTAGAATAACCATCTTCTTTATAGCATCATAGTGGTTAGTAATCAATTCGNAGAAGTAAACACCACTTGCAACCTGCTCTCCAAAATCGTTTTGGCCATCCCAATAAATCGCATGATTCTTTCGGGTGTAATCACCAACCGGTTGAACACCTATATCAATGCGACGAATTTGCTGACCAGTAGCATCATAAACCACAATCGTGACAGAAGATGGCTGGCTGAGACGGTAAGGAATCCAAGTTTCAGGATTAAACGGATTAGGATAATTTTGAATTAATTCCGTCTGAGAAGGAACCTTTAGAGGTTCAATGGATCTATTCCAAACATTCGGCAACTTCANTAGATTCTGATCATCACCAACAACTGTCAATTCCTTAAACTGGAGTTCNGATATGTTATCAGTACGTGCGATAAAGCGNAACTTCGCTAACGATCCTNTCCCCATGATACTATCTTCGTCACCAGTAATCATATTGGCAACAATAATCTTTCTAGTCCCATAATNNGTTNCNTAATCACGGCTAATAAAGAAAGAACGAGAACGATCTACATTTGCTCCGAAGAGTTCACCTTCTTGAACAGAACCCTCNANCAATCCNAGAGATTTCGGNTCGTATTCAACTTCAAANGCATATCCTCTAACCCTGTTNAAGTCTACAACAAAACTNACATTGATANCCTCNTTCATCTGCACAACTTCAGGTGTAATTGGCGTACTCAGGCGAACAACATTACTAATAACACTTGGTGCAGCTGCAGGAGGCGGNCCACTAGACGCTGTTGGAGGAACCCCCAGTTTACCAAAGTTNCGTGCCANAATCGAAAAATCGCTAAGATTCACNTTCCCATCATTATTAATGTCCGCATCCTCANCGAAAAGGNCNCCNCCCTCAACAGTCCCAAAAACGGTCATNAAAGTNCTCAAATCAGCGATATTTATGCGGTTATCATTATCAACATCGCCACCAGTCAATCGCTGAGATTTCCCATCCTGTGAATAAATATTAATATCNTGCAATTTGTCACCAGGAACCACTCGAAGCATATAAGAATTTGAACCTNCAGTTTTAGANATATACTGACCGCGAATATATGATGGAGCTTTAGCAACTAATTCCCATGTACCTGTTGGAATACCATTGATGGTATAAGTCCCGTCAGGTTTTGGCGTTATTTGAATTCCTTCTAAGGCGGGATCCTCATCATTAGTAATACTGGTGATCACTTCCTGCTTAACATTAACGTCAACCCCTTCANCATCATTAGGTTGCGGCGCGGGAACTGCACTTAACCCGATCGGTATATCCTTCGTTTGNCCAGGTCGTCGAAGAGCAAAGGTAACCANCGANGAATGATCCTGACGNCCTTCAAGCAAAATTTTACCCGTGATGCTTGCATAAGGAACAACTTGNACACGAAGNGCNGGGTTAACTGCAATAGGAAAAATATCTTCCACATCGCCACTTTCGTTAACCGCAACTACCGATGTNCTGCGATTGTTCGTAGCTTCATCAAAATCGAACGAAATCGTAGTATTAATTGGACGTGTACCAAAATCCTTTTTAACTTTAAAACCAATTTTCGCTAGTGTTCGATACTCGTTCAACTTAACTATCGCATTCGAATTCTTGACAACAACACTATAATCCAATTGGTAACCACTAATTCCATTGGCCATGCTATCTTCAATAGCATCCCCATGACTATCATTTTCCAAGATCTCTTGCTGGTTCGCTTCGGCATCATCAAAATCAAACACTAATGTGTTTTTGTAGTTCTCAAGCTGCTGCTCTGTTGGATTCTCAAACCCTTGTAGCCGCAATTCGTCGACCGAAGAAAGCTGGCGAAAAGGTTGATCNACATTTCCCACTTGAAGAAAACGGTCATCAAAAGTAAGGTATATACTGGCACCTGAAATCGCGATGGCCGAACTACGAAGTTGCACAGCAACATCAAACTCCTCTCCTGGACCAACGACAAGGGCATTAGGTCGNAAACGAATTTGGACTTTACGTATAGCCAATGCTCCTGAACTAATATCATACCCCTCATTACCGCTACTATCTGCAATCCTTGCATAGATATAATAGGAACCATTGAGGTTAATCCCATTATCTGACTCGAAAGATTGGATATCCCAAGAATAACGCCCCTGTCCAATACTGATCGGAGCAGCAGACACACCTTGAGCAATTGTCCCAGACAGACTCGTACTTTGGTTACCAATCGAATCAATTAGTATATCTATAGCTGAAGTTGCGCTCCTTTGATGATAATACAGGTTTACCGAAACACCATTATTATCCAGGTCCTCATTAAGCCACGAAATAGTGAATTCAGTGATGGCTTTAGAACCTTCACGAATCGGCGAAATAAGTTTGATAAGAGGAGGATACGTAATAATNACTTTCCCATCACTTCGNACCGCTTTTTGTTTAATTTGNNTCTCTNTTTNCNAACCAGTATNCCTATCACTAATAATTGCGTAGATATAGACCCCATCTTTATTCTCTGGCACGCGNGCGGTGGTAAAATCCCATTTATACTGNCCCAGTGTNCCATCATCATCNTCAGACAAGTCAACAACGATAAGCTCCGCATTTTCACTTANNGAAACAACATCGGCCGTTGACANATCCAGCGGGCTGTAAAACANATTAATTCTGGCNTNACCTCGNTTCTTTTTATCACTCCACTGAATTACCACAGAACCATCAGTCACGGCAATATCATCCTCTGGAGAGAGATCCCAGATGTCAACATCATGCCGAACCTCAATTTTACCAGGACTACGCGCAAGATCTGAAGAAATCGCAGTAAAGTCCTCAATAATACCGTAAATAGTATAGATTCCTTCAGGGATTTCATGAGTATCCCACACAATTGAAGTCACTTCACTTCCAACTGTTAAATTGACGGCATCCGGTTCATCAGCACCCGCTGAAGCCGGCACAATAACACCAGCTCCAGTACCAACAGTGACGCTTGCCCTCAATTGATCGACATCCTTGGGACCATAGTTAGATTTTTCGGCATAATACAACATAATCTTTGCTTCAGTATTCGGACCGACTGCACTAAAATCAATAATCCCTTGATCATCAAAACGAGTCGGCGGCAANCTATCCGGAACCAANATCTTCACCACAGGTTGTTCTGGCATTTNGGTAATAATTGGCCCAGTTGANCTGAAATTCTCGCNCGGCCCCGNAGATCCAGATATACTGAACCCAAAAGCAGTTTNTGNTTCNANAATTATCCCTAATTTGTCATTCTCTCTGGCAATTTCCTCAGACTCAACCTTTGCCACTAGTATAAAGTTGTTTGTTACCGGCTCANNTGAACNAAGTAGCCCTTTAATTTCCTCATCTAGATCAAAAACCATTGTGACAACATCNGTCTGAACTTCACCAATNGCACTATCACTTTCNTTAAACATCTTGAACGGTTCAGCATCCCGATAAAGNCTCAAAGTTGCTACTGATTCGCGAACAAAAGGCGGTTCAAATCTCAAAGAAAGAGACCTAAGTTTTTGCGTAACATCTGATTTTATTTCAATGGCGGCAAGTTCAATCGATTTCCCGAAAGATACCGGGACATTCTCTTTGAGAGCGGTNACAGTAATCGACTCAATTCCCCTGACTGTTGGGCCTTCCACCACCCTTTGATCTGCAGGTGGAGCGACAGCCGCAGCCTGCAAAAAGAAAAAAGCATTATTGCCAAAATTTAAAACTATTTGAGCACCACGCGCAGTTTGCTCAGACTGTACAATCACAACCAACAAGAAATTAGTAACCGTCTGTTCATCAAGAGTTCCAATCGGATACCCCAACCCCCGTTTCTGTAAATTCAACAGAGCTCTACCNTTTTCATCTAACTTCCCNTCAGCAACAAATTCTCCCGCATTCCTATCAGGAACTCCATCACTGTTAACATCATCATAAAGCTCAATCCTATCAACAGCATTATCATTAACCCCTTTGCTACCTTTTTTGTCTGGACTCTGATTCGACACCCTTAGAAAAAACCATTGATCCTCATTCCCGTCATCAGTAATAGCAATTTTTGCTGTAACGGCCTCTAAATCACCTGGNTCCACGATATTATCGCTTGTTACAGGTTCTATTTTAATATCGGTAACAAGCCCCCAAGAAAGGCCTGTAATAAGAATCAAACTAGAAATACAGGTAACCGCAACCAGGAACTCTTGGGTTGTTTTCTTCATATTCCCTTCCTAAAAATACGTTATAAAATAAATTCAACCACCACTAATCCAACATGAAGTGAGCTTGTTTAANTGAACATATTTAGCAGACTTGATGCTGATGACATTAACTGGGACCCCGTAGATAAACTTGCACTCAGAAGNGCTTGTTGGGTTTGATACTCAATAAGCGCAGTTGTCATATCAATTTCTTCAACCTTCTGNAGAAATCCCTTTAGCCCGATGACTTGATCTTCAAGCCTAGACCGCATGACGTGAAGACGGTNGATCCGTGCACCAACTTCAGTTTGGCGCACGGTGACATGTTCNGTTGTATGTTCTAACTTACTCGCCACCTGACCGATAGGTCCCATTCCACCATTACGGACTGCATCTCGCAATTCGATTAAATGATCAAAGACTCTTTGAAAAACGATACTACCAGGAACTCCAGTAGGAACAAACGAATTACGCCCAACTCGCTCCTGCTTNGTTCCATTATCACCAATATATCGAACACCGATAATATCACCTATGCCAACATCCTCATTCTTAAAAACTTCAGCACCTCTGTCCACAGAATAACTCCGTTGCAAAGAATGCTNCAACNTAATCACAGCACGATTTTCGAGAATATCCGTTTCCACACTTTCAACAAGTATATCCTCACCTCCATCAACATCCTGGACCCTAATGACCTGACCTGATTCAATCGTATTTTGCACCTGATCCAATGGAAGTACTAAAGAACCTACAGCGGCATCTCTGGTCAACGATGTCACTATTGATCCGTCGGCATTTGAGATCTGCGCATTTCCATCAACGAAGTACGGCCTGGTCAACTGTCCTGTAACCGTAATCACAGATCGGTCACCGATAGTTTGGATTGATTCAATTAAAACTNTCTCGCTTATTTCTCCACTAGATAAAACAATTTCGTCACCATCATTAAAATTACTACCGTCACCTGCAGAAACCTCTAAAGTTCGGAGGGATGGATCACTTAGAATTGTATATTTACGAGTGAANGGCTCGGTCGACCCGCGCTGTGTTTCAAACGCCGCACCTTCAGTTTTGGTACCAGCAAATAAGGGAACACCAGCGAAATCAATATTTACCATATCCAACACAGACTCAANTAACTGCCCAATCTCAGCAGCATAATATTTGTAATCACTAGAATTGTTGGTTTCAGACTGGGCCATGTGAGCCAAGTCNTGTGCCCGNAACAAAACATCTGATACCCCTTGATAAGCCCCATTAGCCACATCCATCAACGCTTCCGAATGTTCAGTNTTTGAGACNAACTGCTTACTTTGATCAATATTTGCTTTTAAATCCAATATACGATTTGCGCGACCAGGATCCGCGGAAGGCTTATCGACCCTAAGNCCCGTAGACAACTGCATTTGTGCTCTTTCTANGGCTCCAAGCCGTGTCTCAATTCTTTTTTTGAGATTATTTCCTATNGTTNGCAGCGTTACCTTTGGCATTATTCACATTCCTAAAATTTGATCTAATTAAAGTTTTTCAATATAACTTGAATTATGGTGGAGCCATAAATTTATCTTGGAGCCATACGATTAATCACAGTATCTGTCATACCATCTANAGTTGTCATCAGACGTGCCGCTGCTTGAAAAACATTTTGAGCNATTAAGACATCAACCAATTCTTCATCAATAGAAACCCCNGAAATATCCTGATACCTCGAATCCAGTTGTTCTCTGATAAGTTCCGCACTTTTAAGTTGTCTGGCATTGGACTGAGTACGTCCACCCAACGTAACAACAGAAGAATTATAAAAATCGAAGACATTCAACGTGTCATCTGCAAATAACAATTTATCGCGAACTTGCACAATCTGGTTTGCAGCGCTATTATCCCCTCGTGCCCCGCTCTGACCAGCAGCAATATTATTCAGATTTGTCTTTATCTCTCCCGCAAGGGCGATAGTAGCAGCGGCACGTACGGGAGTCTCCAGAAGTGCTTCTTCTGTCCCCGAAACCACTGCCCCATCAGGTAAATTGAACTGGAAGAAAGACCTACCTGATTCGCCATCTAAACCAGTGCCATTTTGATGTATCCCATTAATTTCGCGCGAAAGCTTATAAGCAACTGCATCAAGATCCCTCATGAGCCCAGGTATAATTTCATCTTGTACATTAAGTAACCCACCGATTGATCCCGCCTCAATTTGGAGATCAGATAATCTCCCAACCCGGTTGGCCACAACCTTAGATAACTTTGTACTTCCACCCTCATTTTCCTTGCTCACGACCTGCAATTTATTAACTTCTCCCTGCCGAATAATTGCAGTTCCATCCAAAAAAAGCGATACCGTCCCATCAGTATTCTCAAAAACTCTAATATCAACTAGATCTGCAATCTCGGACACAACACTATCACGTAAGTCCATGAGGTCATGTGCGGGGAAAGGGCCAACTTTTGACCTGCCAATATCCTTGTGAACTTCAGCTAGCTGTTCTAAAAGCGAATTCACTCGATCAACCCGAATCTGAACATCTTCTGCAAAGCCTGCCTGTATTAACTCCAATTCCTCGTAGGCACTCTTCAGATCACCAGCTATGGCCTCTCCTTTGGCACGTAACTCCGCGCGAAACGCTGCATTAGGTGGCTCTTGAGCAAGAGTTTCCCAAGCATTAAAAAATTCGGACAAAGTAGAATTAAAACTGGACGAACCTGAAAACTCATTAAAAACAATTTCAAGGCGGCTTAACCCCAATTCCTCAGCTTCCAAACGCCCTAACCTTTGATCAACTTGTCGAATCTGATTTTCAACAAAGATATCACGACGCCTAGTAATACTAGTTAGAGAGACCCCCGTACCAAGCTGAATCGCACGGCTGAAAGCAGAAGGCCCTCTATACGGCATTCCCGGAGTCGGCCGAATAACAGCAACCTGACGGTGGTAGGTTGGATCACCTGCACTAGATATATTCTGTTCACTAGTTTGGATAGCAGACTGATAAGATTGCATGGTGCGTCTACCCATATCCAAAATACTAAAAAGATTCGACATACATAACCCCTAATATAAAGCTAAATACGGTGATCGAACATCCCCTTACCTACTGGAGACCGTAAACTTCCATCATCCTCATAGGTCTCGCCAGGCTCTTCAATTCGCGTAACTTGATCAATGAGAAAACTGACATACTCATACTCACTTAGCAATAACTCTTTGTTAGTTGCATTGACATACTCAAACTCCGTCCTTACACGCTGTACTTCATCAAAGATATCAGCAAACTCAGATTTGAGGGGTTCTTCGGCTAACTCAATCAATGTCGCTGCATCCAAAGATTTAGAACCAACATGAGGAAAAGCAGACAACTCAGCCAACAAGTCATCACGTTCTGATTCAACGTTATTAATTCTGTAAATTAGCTTCTCTTTTTCAGAAATAATATCAGCAAGATCTTCAATTTTCCTTTCAACTAGAACCTGACGTTCCTGATAAAGTAACTCAAGAAGATTGCTGTACTTCTCCAGCTCATACTTAACTAAGCTGTACAGATTCAAAAGGTGTTCCTGCATGCTCAATACCCAATTGCTATAGCTAAATTACTATACCCATAATATCGACCCACAACACACAAACTTTATACACAACCGNAGACAAAAACCAATAACACACTCCCAACGGGCAATACCGCCTTATATTATAATGTCATTCCAAGGCGGGCAAGCTGAATAGCGTTACCAATAGTGGCATCCTGNGCCATCATCACTTTCTGATTGGCTTGATATGCACGTGTAATTGTGATCAAATCGACCATTTCAGTAACAACANTTACATTCGACATCTCAAGCGTACCAGTACGAACAGTTGGNTTTTCGNCTGGATCAGCCGTCAGATTTGGGTCCGACGGAACAAACATGCTGTTACCAAGTTTCATGAGTTTATATGGTTTCAAAAAATCGACAACCTGCAAACGATCTACAAACTCCCCATCCACCAAGACATTACCATTGGGATCGATATCCACTTCACTACCAGTAACCTCAATCGGCCCTTTTTCTCCTAGAACCAAATGTCCTTCTGTGGTCACAAGCATTTTGTCAACGTTCAGGACGAAATTCCCATTTCGTGTATAGGCTTGGCCTATAGGGGCTTGGATTGTGAAAAACCCATCTCCAAAAATGGCCAAATCTAATGTGTTTCCAGTATTTTGATAATTCGCTGGCGCCACAAAATCATGTGCAGTTTCTGCAAAATTTGCGCCTGCTCCCAACCTACCAACTACAGGCCGCGGATCGACAATAAAATTCTTCCCAATCCTTCGCGGATCATTAATCCGATTTAATAACACACTTGGAAAAGCCTTTGAAATAGCAATGTCTCTTTTATAACCAGANGTATTTACATTGGCCAAATTATTAGCAACGATATCCTGGCGCGAGGCTTCATTGAGCATTCCGGATGCAGAAATAAACAACCCACGAGTCATAAAAATCTTCCTTCTATAGGAATTAGCTCATGAAGATGATTTGAACTTCGTGAGCTAATTCCTGAAAATTTCGAGATTATCGTTTCAATCCCATAGCTTCAGTTAGAATATTATCCGCCGTGGTAATCACGCGAGCATTGGCTTGGAATCCACGCTCAGTTGTGATCAGATCCGTAAATTCCTCTGTCAAATCAACATTTGACATCTCAAGAGCACCAGNGGTTATTTCCCCCATATTTCGTGTCCCAGCAGTAACAAACGCAGGNGCACCAGACGAAGGAGAAGTCGTCACCATGGTATCCGATAATATTGTCAAACCTTCAGCNTTCGGGATGTCCGCAGCAGCAAGCTGGGCAATNGCCTTNTTAACACCNTTAGAGAAAATNCCATCAATCAATCCAGTNGCACTGATNCTGAACGAAACTAAATTNCCCGGGCCAACCCCATCTTGNCTTTGAGCAATGGCATCATGNCNATCAGCAAACTGNGTCAAGTTNNNAAAATCGAGTNTGACNGCAAGTTCNCCNGCCCCAGNNNCGTNACCTNCAGNATCNACCGGCNGAACNTTAATNTAAGCAANNNCNGGNTNNGCNGTCGAAAANGAAGCNGTCTGGTTGTTAAATTGGANTAACCCNGTNNTAACTTTNTCATCATCATCGGTAACAATTTTGGCATCGGTTATNTGNNCGNNTTCTATNTTCCATCTCCACGTCCCNGCAGGATTTNCTGTACCATNAGTCTGNANAGATTCCTTGGTGAAAGTAATTTCAGCGTCGTGGCGTTGTCCTAGACCGTCAAAAATACCAATCTCGGTTTTATGGAATTTCGAAATATACTCAAGCGAAGCAGTACCAGNCTTAATTTCGTCACCAAATTTAAGAGTAACGAGCTGTCTGCCATCTNCATCCGAAAAGGTCACCGTACTATCAACAATTGACAGCGATTCACCTCCATCNAGAGAAGCAGTAAACGCATCGGCGCCTTCCGCTCTTTCNACACGAACCTTGTGAGANCCCGGTCTCAAATTCCCACCATCCTTCGCCGGAGTAACAGAACTCATTAGCCCNGTNCCACCATCAGAAACAACTTCAACTGCACCAGCCCTNGCATCTAAGTTAGACGCAAATTGGACANACGAAGTTTTCCTTGATATCGANCGCATGAANGGGAAGGAAACNGAAGAGATAGCATCCGGATTGGCTGTGTTAACCTCACCNGTCACAGGATCTGCCTGCCAACCNAGTACTTTATACCCATTTGGCCGATAGACTAAATCACCACTCTGATCAATACCNAAATTCCCATTCCTAGTAAAAGCCCTAATNGACGANGCCTTAATAGATCGAGACGATTCTTCCTGAGCTTTTGTTCCTCCAGCAGGAACCTCCAACACGAAATGACCTTTCCCACGAAACATCAAATCAGTNGGCATATCAGTCGTCTGCGCACTACCATTCCTCTGCAATACGTCAATGGAGCCGATTTGGGATCCTGTACCTACAGATTGTGGGTTGACACCCCCTCTATCACCCTGCGCAGCCACTGCAGCTTTCAAGGTNTGTGAAAATGCCTCACGGAAAACAACGCGAGATTTCTTGAACCCAATGGTGTTAATATTTGACAGGTTATGACCAATAACATTAATCTTAGTTTGATGGTTTTTTAACCCACTCAACCCTGCATAAAGTGCACCAATCATTTATCAATTACCCCCTAATTTATTATGTACGTCCAATGCGTAAAGCATCTCTTGCCATTATTTTTGCTGCATTAATTGCTTGAACATTTGCTTCATACGAACGAGTCGCTGTAATCATATCCACCATTTCAGTAACCGTGTCCACATTTGGCATGTGAACATAACCNTTTTCATCTGCATCTGGATGCCCAGGATCAAACTTAAGTTTCAATGGANTTGATAAGGACCGATCCTCTCGAATTCCATTTGGCGGGATGTAAACTCCCTTTAAACCCGGCCTNGNCACNTAGGTTACAAGCATCCTTCGAAACGGGCCTCCAGANTCAGTACGCGTAGTATTTACATTTGCGATGTTATTCGCAATCACTTCCATCCGTGTCCTCTCTGCCGTTAGGCCAGACGCACTGGAGGCGATTGCTGCTATGAAACTCATAAACGCCTTCCTAGACTATATAATTACAGCACTATCAATATTTGTAAAAACATTATCTTTCATGCGACCACTATCAACCACCGTCACAACTGTCCGGTTCTTGACACTTACAATCATCGCAAGATCATCCATCAATAACAAAGAATCAGTTGCTCCCTTCTGCGAAGCACGATCTATAGCCGACTCAATCTTGTCTATATCATTCGATGTCAAACTTATCTGGCGCACATCCAAACGCCCTTGAGCATGAGCACTAAATTGCACCCGCTGCCCTTTATCCACCAGACGCTGATTAAGCACTCTCTTGAAAGAAAATTTCCCGCCCTGTTTTCCTTTCGGTACNCTCAATAACGAAGGAGACTTCGTCTGCTCAACCGACTTATGCGCGTTTACTTCGTTAGTACGAACAACCATCTAGATAACCCTACATTTCCGTTCCCGGTGTGTTAGCCGCAGATGGCTCAGAAACCGTCTTTACTAACGAAGCATCTATTTCTCGACCACCAACTAATAGGGATATTTGTCCATCTTCCCCCATCCGGATTGAAGAGACAATACCACCAATCAGATCATCGACATTTCCTCCACCTAACGGAGCACCTTCAACATACTTACCCAAGATTGTGCTCGCTTGCATGAGAGCTGCGGCAGCAAAATTCTTATTTAGGTTCTGCATTTGTTCAAGCGCACTAAATTCAGCCATTTGAGCCACNAATTGTTGGTTGTCCATCGGCTCCAGAGGATTTTGGTGCTGTAACTGTGTCGTCAGCAGTTTCAAGAAAGCCTGCTTATCTAGTGAATCCTTTGTGCCTTTGACAGAATACGGATCATCCGTCTTCCCGATCAGGTCTGTAATATTGNAACCAACTGGATTTACACCCATTCTTAACCTCCTATGTCATACCAAATGATCAAACGAAAATGATCGATCCGACACGCTTTGTCTATCTTCCGAACTTTGCCTACCTACCATCGTTTGTCGAATTGCCTGAGACATCTGATCCATGTCACGATTTGAACCACTCCAACCCCCTTGGCGATATCCCATGTTTTCCTGCCAACCGTTAAACTGGTTCGATTGATGAGAATTATATCCATTTTGCGAATCACCGCTCCCAGTTGTCACTTGGAAGTTGTCAATTTGAATTCCTTGATCAGCAAGTACACTGCGAAGTTGCGCCAGATTCCCACGAACAACTTCACCAACCATGACATTCCGTACATGGATTCGAGCATTGAGCGAACTATCTTCAAACAAAAGCCTAATGTGAAGCCGACCCAATCTGGGAGGTTCAAGATCGATAACAGCTTCCTGCATACCTCGAGCCAGCTGCGGACTGACTTTATCAACAATCTGAATCATCACACGATCAGCATTAACCAATTGTAGCGTCGATGCATTGTTAAGTCCTTCGGAGCTGTTCATTAAAGCCGCAAGTTGATTTGTATCTAGATTCTGAATCTGACTCCAACTCAGTGATAAGTTCTGAACCGAATTTGTGACGGTACCTGGAGCATTAGCTACTAGTTCGGACGGCAGCTGAACTTTCTGAGAATCCAACTGCTGTTGCTGTTGGCCATTACTCTGATTTGGATCCAACTGCATTAGCGCAATCCTAAGCCGCTGCAAGAAAGCAAGATTCGCCTGATCACCATTATCAACATTAGCTAACAATTCGACCAGTGCCGCTCTCCCACCATCCTCTGCCGCTGGTTGGGAAACCAGAAAATCGCGAACAGAGCTAATCAGAGAAGCTCTAGAACGAGCTCGCCTTAGAAGATCCGACTCCCCGTTCTCAGACGAATCGGCATCAGCAGAAGGAGCTTGAATTACATAAAATTGGCGGGAAGCCGTTTGATCCATATCAACTGCCTGTTGACGGGAAGCCAAGGCATTCTCAACATTTTGTTGACTCAATTCCACATCTGGCAATGCATTTTCAGGTGCAACAAAATCCTGATTTAACCCAACCGACACAACTTCTTCCTCGACTGACGCTATCTGTCCCCCAACTCCTTTGGAATCCGTTGGTATAACATCCTGCTTTTCTGAAGAAGCTTCAACCATCTCAGCTCTAGCTGGATCCATATCAACAGCTACAAAAAAACCAGAATCAGAATCCACCTGTGAAACGGCGATTTCATCCTGAGGCAAACTATCCAGATTAACTTCTGTAGACACAACGACATCTTCAAACCGAACAACATCCGTCGCTTCAATATCGATTTCGGTTTCCGATGCAACCAATGTGTCAGACACAGAAACAGACTCGAGCTCTCCATCGAGAATAACTTGGGACGAAGCAACAAGAGCTTCCAAGTCAATATCAGGGACATTTTCCAACCCATCCCCAACCAAGCCCGAAACAACAGCCTCCAAGACCTCTTCCAGATTGGCTACTGCTTGTTGACCATCAACATCACCTAGCGATACATCAGCGCCTTCAGAACGACCTTCAACCGAATCAATATATTGGCTAAGTTGCCGAACCAACATATCAGCTAAGCCAAGTTGGCCACTTTCCGCCATCCTTAGAGCGTACTGTTCATCAAGCATACTGTTAAAGATTTTCATCGAAGTACTGTTGGCACCAAGAAAATCTGTCTGGTTGGCTGTATCCCGCATCATAGAAAGCAGCTGGGCGGTAAAAACAGCCTCAAACTCCTTCGCAGTTTCCGTCAGCTTATCGGTATCAGAATTCACCGAAGCGCCTGTAATCACCCCCCTACTGACACCCTCAACTTTAGGATGATTCTGTTTCCCTCCATTGGCAGGGGAAGGCACCTTTTTAGATGTAGCACCAGATGCAGACGCATCTAGGCTTTCATCCGCTAACTCTTGTAATAAAACAGGAAAAACTTCCATTATCCAAATCCTTTACATAATGATTAAAGTTGCATGCAACGCGCCTGCTTTTTCCATCAGCTTCAAGACCTCAATCAGGTCTTCAGTCTTTGTACCAACAGATTTGAGGGCAGCAACAACATCAGCTAAAGTAGTCCCCTCAGAAGACACAGGAATAATGTTGATGGTTGTCGGTGGGGTCTCACCANCCTGACCGGTACCGAGAGAAACAGCAAATGGGGAAATCTGAACTCCTTCACCGATAACAACCGCACCTGTTTTAGGATCAACCACAACAGTTGCTTGCGTGTTAGGCTCAATCTTCAACTCACTAATCGCTGCNATAAAATTNACCAGCTTACCTCCATAATAGGCTTCGGGAACTTCAACTTTGACGGTTCCTGAATCCACTGGTTCAGCCATACCATTCCAAAAAGTTTCATTAATCTTCTTAGCAATTAAGCTGGAGGTACTATAATTGGGGTGATTCAAACGGAGAGTTATCGAATCCATGTCATCCAAGCTTACCTCCAGATTACGAACCACTAACCCACCAGACACAATTTCTCCGTTTGGAGGCAATGTACCGCCACGCTGNCCCTTTGGTCTAGTGACAACAATTCGACCCTGAGCCGTCGCATATACTTTACCATCCCCAGCTTGCAGTCGCGCGAAAATCAACGTCCCATTGTTTAAATCCTTGGCGTCCCCCATTGAAGAGACAAACACATCAAGCCGATCTCCAGATTTTGCAAAAGGAGGGAGATCGGCTGTCACTATCACTGCCGCGATATTCCTCGCCTGCAATTGATCTGGATCTAGACGAACACCTTCCATCCGACTCAACATATTCGATAACGCTTGTCGACCTAAAACTAAACGCGTACTATCACCTGATCCNGNCAATCCAACAACAATCCCCATTCCCAANAACTGGTTCGAGTTAATCTCCTGAATNCGGGTAATGTCCCCCATTTGAACTTCAACAGCGAACGNAGNAGTNANNANCATGAGAAAAANCAACANCGAAANTTGACAAACAAATCGCTTNAGATCCAAATAATGCATTTTCTTCTTCATTATTANCATTTCACTNCCCATACAACCCTGGTTAAAACATACAGCCCTGGTTAAAAAAGNAGACTCAGAAGCGANCCAACAAAGCGGAAAGGAAAAGCAATAATATCGGCAATCTTCCCTCCTTGACCTTGCTGANTCGGCGCACGATACTCAATTCTCGCGTNTGCCAATGCCGATGAGATCACACTGTTATTAGGAGAAATATCTNNAGGGCGNACAATCCCNTCAACAGAAATCTCAGTTTCCTGGTCATCTATTGCCGTGTGCTGAGCCCCANCAACTCTCATGTTTCCATTTTCAAACACTTCCACAATAGTGGCAGTTACTGTTGCCANGAAACTAGTTTGACGCGAAGTTGTTTGGGCNCCACCCCGCTTCGTTTGCCCCGTNAGCGAGGCTGACCCACTACCNTCNGGTAGTGCGCCCAAAAAACCGGTCCCTCCCGGCAAATTGGCATTCGCGCTCAAAGCAGAACTGCGATTTTTAGACGACTGCGCATTTTGGTTAGCTTGCGCATTCTGAACAATCACAACCGTTAGCAGATCTCCAACCTTCCTGCTAATTAGATCGCTATAAAGTTCATCTGCAAGTTGCCCTTCCCGATACAAAACCTGTGCATCCAGCCCACTAGTTACAAACAAACAGACCAACCCACAAATGATAATCACAGCAAACTTAGAAAACTTACTTAGCATAAATAACCCAACTTCAAATAGCCCACAATCAAAAGAACCAATCACCGAACAGCAACTTGAACATCGCCGTTGGGCGTAACAATACCAACAATGACCCTGTTAGACAGACGATTTTTTACTGATATTTCCTGTCCAATAAAACCATCAACCAAGGCTCTACCAGCGCTTTTCACCCGAACCCCATTAAAATTTGCAACGATTGTTACTAATTTTCCGCTTAAGATTTTTGGAATTCTTTCGACCATATTAGATGTTAACACAGTTCCCTTGGAAACACGACGATTCGCACGTATCTGTTTAAGCTGTGTTGCTTGAACAGGGGTGAGCCTCGCTTGGTCTAAGGTTCGAGTGGAGCCCTCGAAATCCTTTATGNCCAGCGGATCACCCCTGATGAAGTTTTTCTTTGCAATCAATATTTTAGTAGTCAGTTTCACGCTAAATGGAATTTTAACTGACTTCCGATTAACACCATCAATTGAAATGTCTAAATAAACGTTAATATGTCCAGCAAGAAATTGGGATCGAAGCCGACGCAAAGAAAAATCAAGCTTGCCAGTTGGCAGGCTGAGATTTGGCACTGAAGTATCCACTTCAACTTGGTATTCGCCTCCATCAAAACGCTGTGTCAGTTCTTCTAACAGCGCGCTTTGGGCAAAACCAATAAGCTCTTGCGCACTGACTAACAAAGACTTTCTGCTGACAAGTACCTTCGTGTTCTTTGAAATATCAAATGAACTCGGGTCAAGACCAATCTCTCGTAATACACTCTTGGCAATTCCTAGTGAATTCCCAATAAAACCAGCATCTATAACTACAGGAGGACGGCCAACGAGAGGTGAGGTCTTTAGCCTCAGTGACCGTATAATCTCAATCTGGTTTTCAGTAAGCTGTGCTCCCTCAATTTCACGGCAGATATCCCCGATTAAAATAGATGAACCATCAACTTCTACTTTGTCAACAAACGTAATTTTAATCTGTTCGGCTGAAGCTGCACCACAAGCAAAAAACAAGAAAACAGCCAGCGAAACGACTAAAAGCCCACAAGTTCTCAAATGCAACCTATCCATAAACAAGTTAAGATTACGCTAAAGAAAAAANCGATTCAAATCTACCTACGAATTTGGTTTGCTGTTGACAACATATCATCGGAAGCAAGAATTGCACGCGAATTTGCCTCATACGCACGCTGCGCCGTAATTAAGCGAACCATTTCTTCAACAACTTCAACATTAGAAATCTCTAGAAACCCAGAAGTAAGTGTCCCAAATTGATCTTCCGTAGCCTCTCCGGAAGCCGCGGTTTGGCGGNAGAAGTTTGCGCCNAGACTTTGAAGGCCTGCNGGGTTAGGAAACCGNAAAATCTGAATCTGCCCCACCTGCTGAGGCTCTTCCTGACCATCAGAGCGAACAGAAACGGTNCCATCAGGACCAATCGACACGTCTGCAGCATCCTCNGGAATATTAATNGAAGGATCAAGAACATGACCATCGGTAGTAACAATCCGAAACTGGTCATCCAACTTAAAAGATCCATCACGCGTATAAATCAGGTTTTGCTTATCATCAACAACCTTAAAGAACGAATACGGATTATCAAGCTTTAAGTCGAAAACATTCTTCGTCTCGANAACNTTCCCAAGAGAAAACATCCGTTGCGTNGCTCCGGTCCTTACACCNTGCCCCAGTTGTATNCCAACGGGAACAATCGTTTGCTGNGTGCTNTGCACACCCGGNGTCCGAAGCGTCTGGTACAACAAATCCTGNAATTCAACCCGTGCNTTCTTGAAACCTGTCGTATTAACATTCGCTAAATTATTAGCAATTGTGTCAACATTGAACTGTTGAGCTCGCATGCCAGTTGCAGNCGTAAACAATGCGTTAATCATATATTTCCTTCTCTATCCNTGATTNNNAANGGCNCNTCACAGACNNAAANANNCGTNGNGANACNCCANCAGGNNTCTAAAANAGTAAATTATTTGGGAACACTANAAAACTTCAGGCANCAACAACNNCCTGANNAAGGAGGGGAACTAGNANANGAGNNACAACGANCGCATCCACACAAAACCAAGCGACGATGCAATACCAGCTGTTTCAATCGTTCAACAGCCGGTTGGCCTCTGCGAAGCAGTCCAGCCAAAAAAACAAGTAAAAACCACAGTTCCCCTTTGTCAACTCCCAACAGAATCTTAGCGCTAGATTAGCATACAGCTTTTTCTTTGTCAACCAAAATTGCTTCTTTATCCCATTTTTTTCTAGCACAATTTTATCCTGCTTTCACAGAACCCACACTACTAAACACCGTCGTAACAAAACGCTAAAACAAACATTAGCATTTAAAAGCCTAATCAATCCCAAATTATTGTCTTGTCAGCGTAACATTATCCCATTGGAATAAAGCATTATAGGTTCATTCCTTCGGTTTAAAGATTCTAAACAACTTTTTCAGTGGATCATAGAATTGGTCAACAACCCGCTCTTTAAGTGGAATAATAGCATTATCAGTAATAGTGATATGCTCGGGACAAACCTTAGTACAACACTTAGTAATGTTACAATAACCAATACCATCAGTTTCCTTCAAATCTCCCAGTCGATTTTCAGTATCCAGTGGGTGCATCTCTAATGAT
>PBXZ01000018.1:0-24867 GCA_002729415.1 Candidatus Poribacteria bacterium
TTCGTTGGTTACGTTCTTGGTTACACAGTGATAGGTTCGGGTATGCAGAAAAACAGCAGTATTAGCCGATAGAGTGAAGGCAACCTGATTCGGTAATGATTCATAAGGACCTCCTGTTGGTAGATCTCCAGAACGGTGACTACCAGGTACAACCAATAATTGACCGTGTTCAGGGGTATAGTTTCGGGTAAAAACTATTCGGTTCAGTATGAACAGGTTGGGATCGCTACTCCAAGAATCTTGGTGCCAAGCTTGTCCACACCCACGAGAAGTAACCCATGACCCAATGCTTCCAGCGGTTGCCCCTACCCCCAACAGTTTATCCGTAACTGTTTGCATAACTTCGTTTTCAAACAGAATTAGTACGTCAGGATCTGACTCGAGGTTGCCGAAGACCTTGGTCCAAATATCAAATCGTCGGCAGTATTCTTCTCCCGCGGCCCAAGGACGTCCGTCCAACTGGATTAGGAGCCTATCTGCCACAAGGTCCGCTGCCGACACCCAATGCTCGGGAAGCATGTCCTTCAAAACCACTATTCCGTCCCGTTCAAAAGTATCAACAATACTGTCCAAATCTGTATTTTCCCATACCATTGGCAGCAACTGTGGTGTACTCACGTTTCAGGTGTTTCCTCTTTTTATTCTAAGCAGGTATGCTTATAGAGCCATGTTTTCTTCGTTGAAGAAATTGTTTGGTTGTTGGTTGGCAAAATCGTGTTGCCAAACACCACGGAACAAGGTCTGCCGTTTGGGCGGCATAGTAGCAATTACCTCGTAAGGCAGATTCATCTTATGGTATTGTACCAATCCCGCATTGTAACAGTTCAGAATAGCTATTCGGTCGTGCTTGTCCGAGTTCCAAGTCATACCAGCGTGAGTCGTGTTTTCAGTAAAAATGACTACAGATCCAGCAGGACAAGAGTAGGTTTCTAACAGCGGCGAGTCGTGTTTATTGTAAGATTCAGGCAACGAGAAGTTCATCTTGTGCGTACCTGAGATGAAAGCTGTAGGACCATCTCCCGGTTCGATAGGGTTAAGTTCCCAAACTACCCGCGTTAAACCACTATAAATACGATCACGATAAACTCTGTAGCCGTGCGGGCCATGCCAGTGTCCCCCGTGCGGACTAGGACCAGCTTGTCCTTTCTTGCGGATGGTGGAAAAGCTGTTCTCACAGCGGAAACCATAGCATTCATCGCCACGGTCACCTTCGAGGATGTCGCGCAAAACACCAACTACTACAGGGTGATCAAGCAAAATTTGGGCCGGTCCNGCCAGAGAGTAGCGTTCAAGNGNATCTATGGATTCAGGGTCAGTTTTNAACTGAATAATGTGTTGGCGAACTGNTTCTGTCTCGNTTTCANTTANNACATTGGGAATACAAATCCANCCNTTAAGNTCNAAGACAAAACGCTGATCTTCAGTCATTGGAATTTCTACGGTTTCAGTGGNCATAAAACTCGCNCCATATANTGAGNGATTTTCAGAGAATATCAACTATGATAGACCCTGTAAACANAAAAACTTGAANTTATTTAAGTTCCNANCAANATCGNTTNCNGTNTGNAGAAACAGAAATTTGATATTTTGTTANNTCTTGATCGNACATNNCAACACAAANTGTGATAACGNCAAAANCAAATNNNTAGACGNANCAGNTAAACAAATAAAGCAACNNTCGANNTCTAATGTTCGACTNTGTTTGGCAANCATNGGNAACCTACANTNTACCTAGATAAAATCGGGCCGAGATTCNCCAGCATGAAGAAGCGNCCTTACCAAACGNAAATGTAGTGTTTCTTGTAAGGAAGAGANTNNANATTGGTGGTACANGTTNTTCATCTGATACGGGTCTTCATAATTATCAAAAAGCAGGCAGNAATCTTCATCACGNCCAACAACGTAAGTGTACCNCCTTGTGCGAAGAGCTCNATATGGNTGATCTCCGAAACGGAAACGACCACGCCCGATCCACTGAACATATGCTTCCTTCCNCTCTGTTCCCCCGNTTGTGTCTATTGCTCCCGATAGATCCATCCCCTGNACAGANGGNTCAACTTTGACNTGNCACAAACCTGCACATGTNGGATATATNTCTATGCCGCTCACCATACCAGNGTACACCTTGCCTTCATCNANCACNTTTGGNAAACGGAAAATNACAGGAANNCNAATCGATTCATCGTATGGTACCTGTTTNTGCCACAGACCTTGACTTCCCATCATATCACCGTGATCAGAAAAGAAGACNACCAGTGTNTCGTTNGCCTGACCAGTTTGATCCAACCAATCTAGAATCCGACCAACATTATCNTCCAAATTGGCGATCATGGCATAATAACCGCAAAGNGTTTGGCGAGCTTGAGCNTGNTTNTCAGTTGGAACNTTATCTCGCANTTCAATCATACCCGGTTCAAACATTTCNTCATACTCAGCNGGAACNGGGAAACCCTTATATTTCGGATTNCCGCCTGTACCNGGATGAGGGGATTCGAAACTCAAAACATGAAACCANGGTTGGTCANAATCATAACCATTTAAATATTCCAGAGACAAATTNGTCAAAGCNTCCGTTTGATATCCATCCAGCTCAAACGGTGCAACCTGCTCTCCATGACAATAAAAGGTACGGTAGAAGTTATTGGACAAATTGAAGCCAAACCAATCCTCAAAACCTCCCCGGTTATCNGGATGTACCCAGTAATCTTCTCCAGCCCAACCGGCCTCAGACACCAAATTGATCCCGCGNTCNCCAGCCAAATGCCANTTTCCAACATACGAGGTACGGTATCCAGCNNCNCGGAAAGAATCAGCGATTGTGCGATGTTCAGGATGAAGNATNTCACCGTGGAAAGGNACGTTACAGGANGTCGCATATTGACCTGTGACCAAACCTGCACGAAATGGAACACATACTGGGTAGTGGCTGTATGCGTTGGTACAACGAACTCCTTCAGAAGCAAGACGATCTATATTTGGCGTTTGGATATTTAGGTCGCCATTACAGGATAAGGCATGGTAACGAAGTTGGTCGCAGAAAATCCATAGTAAATTGGGGTGGGAGAATGACATAATGACTACCTAAATTGGATTGATGAAGCTATGGATAATTATCGCAGTTCAATGACGGATTATTGCTATTATATTAGGAGTGTAAAAAAATGTTTAACTATTAACATTAATCGAAAGACTTTTCAGCTTGTTGCTCTTGGATGAAACCGTGGTATCGAGCACGCCAGTAGGCATCAATGAAAGAAGCTCCGCCTAATTCACGTCGTGTGTTCCGGTCAAACTGGAGCCAAAGGTTACCGTCTTCCCAGCTTTTCCCTTGGTCCTTAGAGATGTATAATCCTCCAGGCGTTCCAGCAAAAACCCAGTCGGTATAACGCGAGACAAACAGCGACCTGACCAGTGGAATATTAAAGCCTGCAGTTACCTTTTTCCAACCGAGTACTTGTTTACGAGCAACACCACGATCAGTGACGGCAAAAAAACGTTTTTTGGGGCCAATAACCAGCTGTTCCAACGGCATCATGACACCTAACTGGATAACCCCCAGCATTCCTTTATCAGCCAAAACCTGCAAAATATCCTCCACGCTGTTGGACCAACTTTGTCCTGCATCGTAACTTTCCTGCAAAATTGATAAAGGACCAATATCACCAGAGCTGACTTTGTAACCAACCCAGATATGGCTTGAATCTTCAGCATCAGCAACGATCCACGGATAGACCTGACCATAGCGCGGAAAACTGTAGTCATCACCTCTAATCCAGGAAGTTTGGTCGAGTCTGCGGCTGAAAATACGACTTTCAGAAATAGCATACAACCGGGTTGGTGAACCGTGCGCCACCAGAAATGTGGGAGACTGAAGTGCTGGCAGATTTGTAGACAGCTTTTGCCAGGATTGGCCAAGATATTCCTCACCATAATCCTGAGATTGATAGACATGCTGATTTGTCACTGCATAAAGGACATTAAAATTGTTCGGATCAAACTCAACTTCAACTGGTGTATCACCTTCCAATTGTACAGGCATTTTCTGCCATGAATGGCCACCGGAGGTTGTAAGGTAAAAACCATCGTCGCAGGCAACGGCAAGTATTCTGGTTTTACTTCCAACATCAACTCGTTTGACGCGACTATGCAAATTCTGGTCAATAGAACGCCAGTTTTGCCATGTAGATGCTTCATCACGTGATTGGTAGAGATGTCCTTCCTCACCAACAGCTAGAATCACCTTCGGATCTTCAGACGAAACGGCGACGTCCACAACGATACGGCTGTGCCAACCATCCGCTCTCAGCACATTGGCTTTCCAGATATACTCATTATCCCAAGCAGCCAGATAGGTTGGATATGGAGGTTTCAAACTCGGGTTCAAACTGTTCATCCGCGGCTTAAGGGTCATGTCGGTAGGAAAGGTCTGTAAAGTGTACAATGCTTCCTTAAGAGCCTTTTTCTTACCTTCTGCTTGAGGGGCAATAGCATAATAGATATAAGTAAAGAGGCTTTGCGCATCGTCTTTGTGNTTACGCCACAAACCGTCCGCNACCTGNCGNTAGCCNGCNAAAAGGNGGGGATCATCTTCTATTCTGAAGAGNAGATCNAAATGACAAAAAACGTGCTCNGCATCGTCGAAANCTTTNNCNGTGGAGAAGGTTNNTAGTTCTCTCACGCCATACTGGTCNACCAATTTCNCGTAAACCTGTTTAAACTTCTCCTTCNCGGTAGCGTGGTAGGCAACTTTAGCACCAGCAATAGCCATCATAACCCGTGTGTTCAAAGTCTTGTGATCAGTCAATCCCAAAATCGGGACCATTGGNAATGATTTGTTGTACTTGGCAATTTTCAGATCATTGTCCACCCAGTAACTAACTAGCGCGTCGATTGCCTCCCGAGCACGTTCTTTTTGAGCACCTTCAGCTGCAAGGGTGTAATACTGCCCCAAACCATGAATGGAGTCACTATAATTGTGGTGNCTGGGATCACCAACCCAGCGAAAAGATTGACCATCGATCTCTCCTTGCCGCCAATACGGGATTTTATCTGACCCCCGTCTTTCCGCGTAACTTTCACCATGNCCTAAAAAATATCCGCGTGCTTGCAGACCTCGCACACCTGTNACCAATTGNCAACGATAGATGGATTCAAAGACCTGNTCAGCCCGAACTTTAGCCTCCATAATTTTTTTCGAATCGGTACTGNTTTTTTTGAGGTACGCATAACGGTAGGAAAGTCCTGCAAGATANTTCGCTGTCCAGCAGACAGCATGCTGGACATCAGCAAAAGGGTTGGTGGTGGTGATGTCGATGGTGTCGCTACCCACTGGAATCTCTACCATCGATGGATAAAGTCCAAGAATATCGTGACGTTTCTGAATTCCCTGCTCAATTTTTTCTGCCTTTTCTACTAACGGCCGTTTCCACGTTTCATCCGCTTTAGTCTGGTTTAGGACCAATACAAACCAGACTAAAAAGATTACACCAATTCTACAATACATAAGAGCATATCCTAGCTATGATCACCGAGTCGTGTTCGTCTTGGTCATCAAAATCCTATCTAAGCACATCTGAGACTGTGATAATGACCCAGTTGAAATTACAGAATAGAGAGTAGATGGATTATAACAAAACGATGATATTAGCAGCTATCTTTTATTACATAGGAGACTCCGTACTTCTCGCGTTTCAATACCATATATGAAACTCATCATTAAACTCGTTTATGTGTTCCTGAGCACTTGGTTGACACAATATACATGTTGTGCTAAAGTCGGATTTGGAGGTATTGGTATGACACTTAAACCTTTTTCAAATGGACCCAAACATCATTTTTTTGGTTACTATGGTATCAATCCTTGGGACCAGAATTTCCGTTACCATCTGGCTTTGGAAACCGACTTTCACCGACATGTACCTACCTCAACTGATATAGCGCAAGTTGGCTTAGTTGATAAAGACTCCGGCGATTTTACGTCCGTGGCATCCACTTCNGCNTTCAACCTCCAGCAAGGNAGCATGATGCACTGGATTGATGTNGGTTTTGGAGAAGANCTGACTTACAACGATTGGNATGGNNATCGCTTGGTTTCGCGTGCCGTAACCTTAGCNTCGCGAGAGTCGCGAACAATCCAAGGTGCCATCTCTGCGGTCTCGACAACTACTCCTTACGCTATCGGTTTAAATTTTGCACGTATGTCCGTTTGNCGNCAGGTTGTTGGATATGCCAACAACATCGATTCAGCTTCATGGGAAACTGTTCCGATGGATGACGGGCTATTTCTAATTGATCTTCGGAATGGATCAGCGGAAATGGTTCTCTCTATTGCCGAGGTGCTTCGACACAGCAACCTTAATCCTGTTGATTGCGGGATGACATGGTTTAACCATATCATGTTTAACCCTGCAGGAAATCGAATTTTCTTCTTTTGCCGCACACGTGATAGTGGGAAAGGTTTTAGGACCTCTTTGTGGACGGTCAACCCTGACGGATCAGATTTACAATGTCAGATTCCTTTTGGCTACAAGATTTCACACTTTGCATGGCGTGACGACAAAAGAATGCTGATGTCTACCAATATTTTGGGACAAATGCAATTTGTAGAATTCACTGACAGCAAGGAAGATTTTCAACCAATTGGCGTAGGAAAGCTGCCAGCTGACGGACATGCCTGCTTTTCGCCGGATGGATCGTGGCTGGTCTGTGACACATACCCCCGTGAACCAGAACGNATGGCAGGNTTNATNNTATACAATCNCNAAANCGATCAAAAGATCGAAATTGGTCAAGTCTATGCNGCACCTGAGTTCACNGGTGAAATCCGGTGCGACCTCCATCCACGCTGGTCGCCAGACGGGAAATGTGTGACTATTGACTCAGTTAACAACGGAGACCGACAAATTTATCTGGCAGATCTCTCAGGAATCATCTAGGCAAGATGTCAGATAACGAGATTGTTAGGTGTCCTATACGCATCCATGTATTGCTTTCTCAAATGTAAGTTAATTGATATGTATTAAATTAAGTTAAATCAACAATAAAATGTACTGTGGGACAGGAATATGAAGAAGATTTTGATTTTAATTGCTTGTTTGAATTTGATTGTGGTTGTTGGAACACAGAAATCGGCAACAGCTGATTCACACCAGATTCACAACCAGTGGCACCAGTGGCGAGGCCCCGATGCTACTGGAGTCGCACCACATGCAACTCCCCCAACAGAGTGGAACGAGAACAAAAACATTCGATGGAAAACTGAGATTCCAGGCCGAGGTCACGCTTCACCTATCATCTGGGAAAACACGATTTTTGTTACCACCGCCATCAAAACAGATGAGGAAATTTCATCGGAAGCACTTCAGGCAACAGAAAACCAGTTGCCGGCATGGCGGAGAAATGCTGGCACCGCGGTCACACATGTACTGCAATTTGTCGTCTTATCTATCGATCGGCAAACGGGTGAAATCCGATGGCAGCGTGTGGCCAAAAAAGCGCTACCGCATGAAGGGACTTTCGGTAGCGCAAGCTGGGCATCATCATCCCCAATCACTGATGGTAGNCATGTCTTCGTCTACTTCGGTTCGTTCGGACTCTACTGCTACGATTTCGATGGAAAGTTAAAGTGGCAAACAGACCTGGGAGATATGGATATATTTCTAGATTTCGGAGAAGGAAGTTCACCGGCCCTGTATGGTGAGACGTTAGTCATCAACTGGGATCATCAAGGACAATCATTTGTAGTAGCATTGGACAAAAATACAGGTGCCGAAAAGTGGCGTACCAACCGTGACGAGATGACAACATGGACAACTCCCATCGTGGTGAAACCCGATGATACACCGCAAGTTATTACCAGTGCTAACAATCGGACACGGGGTTACGATCTACTGACTGGTACACAGATTTGGGAAGCGGGCGGGCTATCCAAAAACACAATTCCATCACCTGTGTTTGCCAATGGGATTGTTTACGTAGCCAGTGGATACGACGGCGAGGTCGTGCAAGCGATTCAAGTAACAGGATCCAAAGGTGACATTACCGATACAAAGGCCATCGTCTGGAGCCAGGATAAAGACGCCCCATATGTTCCATCGCTTTTACTCTATGACAATACCCTATATGCCTTGAAAAGTCACAAAGCCATTCTCTCCTGCTTCAACGCTGAAACTGGAAACCGCTACTATGGGCCTAAAAGGTTAAGTAACATTAAGGGAATTTATGCTTCTCCCGTTGGCGCTAACGGTAAGATATACCTTGTTGGTCGTGACGGGAATGCAGCTGTAATTAAACATGGCACCAAATTTGAGATCTTGGCTGAAAATCATCTGGACGATCATTTCGATGCCTCTCCGGCAATTATCGACCAGGAACTTTATTTGCGGGGACATAAGTACCTATACTGTATTGCTGAATAAAACCTTATCCTAAGATAGAATTCCAAGCATGGAAATTACCAGGGTTTAACAGGATTGGTTTAGATTGATTTTAATTCGTCTTAATCCCGTTCTCCTAGCCCAACCCCACCAACTAGAAGCCCAAGAAAGTCCAAAGTATTATTGGAACTAGCGTTGGGATTTAGGAAATTACTTCTTATTTCAGCGCAATCCTGCATCCCAACCAACTACAATTCAAGATTGAGGAAAGATTGAGCATATCCTCTTATACTTTTTACTTTTTTATAAAGAACAAGGACAATATATCCATATATTAATTTAAGATTCGGTAACTTTTATTTTGGTTTCTAATAAACATGATATTAGGTCTGCAACTATATATCCCAAAAAAAGTCCGTAGAAAATGGTAATTAAGGCAACTGCCAGTCTAGGACCAAGTGCACCCAAGCTTTCCAACCTCACTCTTTTTAGAATAATAATCATACCAATCACAGTATATACACAGATAACGGTAAGTATTCCAGTCACATTATTCTGGCTATCATAACGGTATTTGATCTCTGGCACAAACTACTTGGAGACTGTCACGATCAGCTACGGCTATGTTGGCTCAAGCTAGTGCAATATCCCAGAATATCCTGCCGCTTTTGAGATAAGTTTTTTCCCAAACATCTGATTTATAGANTGGATTCCACCTT
Source organism: Candidatus Poribacteria bacterium (assembly GCA_002729415.1). Classification (GTDB taxonomy): domain Bacteria; phylum Poribacteria; class WGA-4E; order WGA-4E; family UBA9662; genus UBA9662. The sequence goes on from PBXZ01000018.1 coordinate 9,095, forward strand.
TTGGATGCCATACGTTCGACTCGTCAGGACCAATTACTCTGCTGCTTTACCCCATTACGGCAATTATGATAGAATGCCTAAGCAAGTTCTACAACTTGAGCTTCACAAGGCAAATCGAACGTATTCATCTCCTAATTTGCACAGAGATATCCAGTTTTCTNNATCTCTNACCATGGATTAGAAGCNAGNGACTGTTAGCNANNCCAATCCGTGGAGAACCTGACTTANCCCCCGCTTTTCAACNATAGTAANCCAAATTTCAAAGCGACAGGAACCCGCTGGTAATGGCACAANGATTGGCTATATNGAGCAGAACAAAAATTTTAGGTAAGTTAAGAAATGGAGAGTCATATGACTGAACAAGATTTTCAGCAACATGTTATTCGTATCAAGCTGGAGGGTTATACCGTGTTGCCAGGTCTGTTGACAAGTGAAGAATGTAACCAAGCCAGGAAACAACTAGACCGTTTGGCAGAGGAATCACCAGTTTCAGGGGGAGGCCTGAATAACCTATTCAACAAGGGCCGAGTCTTTGAACGGATCTACCAATTGCCCGATCTCTTACGACTGATTCGATATTTTCTAGGCCAAGACGCGGCCTTGAGTGGAGCTAATGGCAGTATTAAGCCGCCGGGCACTCAAGCTGGAGGGTTACATGCCGATGGNTCTTCGACCGGTCACAATCGTGCCTTGGCTGAAGCTGATGACGGCCGACGCATCACCAGCCATGTTCTGGGTTTAAATGTGATTTTCTGTATCAGCGATTTTACTCGGAACAATGGGGCTACCCATCTTGTGCCGGGCAGTTTCCAAATTGATAGCTTCAGACCACCTCCACCACCGATACCGGGTCAGATTATTGTCGAAGCTAAACGGGGTTCAGCTCTGGTCTTTAACTACAACACNTGGCATGGCGCTTCTGAAAACCGAAGTCAGGAGAATCGATACGCTATTNTGAGTCCATGGAGAAGACAGTGGTTACGACCGGAGAATGAGCTTTCGCGGATTGTTTCCCCGGAAGTGCTGGAACGTTCAAATGAAGAAGAGAAAAGGNTTTTCGGTGTTGGGGCCCTACCTCCTTATCTCGATTCTTGGCAGTGGGATCGTTCTAGTGGTCGTCCTAAACCAGAGTGGGAACATCTGACAAGGGATTAGCAACTTCCAGACCAAGAATCATCGAGAAACCAAGTAAAAGCGCCGGTGATATTCATTCTACAACATCGTTTTTAGCAACATTGGAGTGGAAAGACAGGAAAAAGAGCAAACGATACTGTATCTAATCTGATTCGTATATCGCAAGATTAGAGGTAGACGGATTACGTTTTAAGGGAAACTTAACCGTGAGAGATCGTGAAATTCGTGTTGGTGTCATTGGCGCGGGCAAAATAGGAAGTTATCATATTCGAAATTTAGCCCAACGAATATCCAACACTCGTGTTGTTGCAGTGATGGATGTTGATCAAGCTAATGCTGATGCTATCATTGCAGAATGTCACGGTAGTAAATCCTTTACTTCTGCAGATACCCTTATCACCAACCCGGATGTTGACGCGGTAATTATCACTGCACCGGATCAAACACATGCCGAATTAACATTAGCTTGTCTTAAAGCTAATAAGCCGGTTTTGTGTGAGAAACCACTCGCTACCAATGTAGAGGACGCTGAACGCGTGTTTCAGGCGGAAATCGTTACCGGACGCCGGTTAGTGCAAGTCGGTTTCATGCGTGAATTTGATCCCCCTCATAGTAAGGTCAAGCATGCCATTGCAGAAGGTGAGATTGGTCAGCCTCTTCTATTCCGAGGGACACATTACAATACCAGTTTCGGTTATGATCGGCATATTGATGAGGTCATAGTCAATTCAGCCATTCATGATATTCATTCAGCCCGTTGGCTAATGGATGAAGAAATCTCCAGTGTGTATGTCCAAAGTGTAGCCTCTGATGTTAGCAAAACAAATACTTGTCGCCTTCTTGTTATCCACTTAACTTTTAGGAACGGAAGTTTGGGACTGATTGAGGTCAACTCCGACTCTGGTTACGGTTATGAAGTCAACGTGGAAATCACCGGTGAATTGGGACAGATTCGAACGACGACATTGAGTAACCCTATTGTACGACGGTCCGGTAATCGCAGACAATCAATCGAAACAAGCTGGTTAGCCCGTTTTGATGCCGCATACTTGAGCGAAATGCAATCTTGGTCCCAAGCAGTCGCCACAGGTGGTTTTGGAGGTCCCACTGCTTGGGATGGTTATGTCTCACTGGTTGTAGCAAATAGCTGTAAGCGTTCTTTCCAAACTGGACAGCCAGAAACAGTTCCAATTGTTAATCGACCTGAATTCTACAGCTATCAACGATAGAACGGTATAGTCTGTTATTCGTTCGTAGAGTTATAACAAGAACACCAACAAGAGAGATAACCCCAGCATTAAAAATCCCACAGCCGGAGCTGTCGACTTATATCAATCCACTGAGGTCTGAAAAGGAGGATATCGATCGCCACTAAGTATCAACCGGAACTGTTATTTAGGACCCTCCTACTCCTGAAGTCAATCAGCATATAAGTTTTAGGCTCTACTTTAGCTTTTCCTCAAAGAAAGCTAGGACCTTTTCCCAAGCATCCTCGCTAGCGTTGTGGTGGTAACGCTCCTCACTGTTGAAACTCTGAAAGGCATGGCCTGCCCCATCGTAGCGATGAAAAGTATGCTCTACTCCCGATTTTTTCAGGGCTGCGCTGTAATCATCCACGTCCTTTGACGAAGGGTTTTCGTCTTCGTTACCAAAGAAACCGATAACTGGACAAGTCATGTTGGTAGTCAAGTCTATGGCTGGCGGGTTGCCCTCGCCCAATACCAATTTCACCCGACCCGCATAGAACACTGCACAAGCTTTATAGAGAGGGTTACTGNCNGCTCCTACCCAGCANACGNGACCACCCCAGCAANGGCCAACAATTCCGATGCNTTCTGCATCTACGTTTTCGAGGCCGGAGAGCAACTTATAAGCCGNATTCAAGTCGAGGNTGGTCCAGTCATCCCTGAATTCTTCTCTCTTGANCTCAATTCCAGCTGATTTAGGCCACCAATGAAAAATAAATGGNACGGCCACAACGTAGCCGTTGTTTGCGTAGCGTTGGGCTGATTTCAGAGTAAATTCGTCATTCTCAATACCTGTGTGGCCCACGGGTATGTGCATACATTGCATAATACCTGGATGGGGGCCTTGCTGCTGAGGTTCAAAGATGAAGACCTCCATGGGACTACCATTGACTTCGATTGTTTCAATACGATGGGTCACGATTCTCTCTCCTTTATACTTAGCTAATGTGACATCCTACCAAAGTTAAGATTTGTGGGCAATGGCAAGGTTATAAATCATGAGAATCGCTGGCACAGATAATATTACTAGCCTCTAACCCATGTGTCTGGATTAGAGGCTAGTAATATTNTCTCTTAATTAAGGAGTGTCAATGTTGACACTTATATTTACCTCCACAAAACAATAAAGTCAAAAAATTATGCGGAAATTATTAAAAAACACAAAATCGATTGGGGGGTAAAACGGTTGGACATCATAATGTAAACTTCTCGCCTGTGGGCAAAGATTGACCAGTTGATTTTATCTTCAAAGGATTGCCAAAAAACAAGTTGTTCCACCAGCTAGTAACTGATAAAGAAAAGTATGAAGCCTTGGATTTGCACTAATTTTGTTAGTGTATTGCAGAATGGTTTTAGGCCCAATTTACTACTTACCTAATGACTACGATGATATATACTATCAGCTAATTTNCAAAGGCGAAAGACCAGCTTTAAAGATAGCGCGATCCTGTATCAGGTTTCACTATGTAGAGGAGATAGTTTGATATAGAAGGATCGATTACCATCCAGCTTGGCTTTTTTCATCGTGTACTTGTCCAATTTTTGAATCCGGCTACCGTTAGCAAAACCATCACTTTCCCTGATATGGTAATCATGATAAAATAGTAATGAATAATTAAAGTATGAATTACGGCCATTAGGACTCTAACTGTTTACCTTGTGCAAGGCAAACAAACATCGTAGCACCATAAAAGGCAGGAGGACTTTACGCAATGGATGACCCTAAATACCGGGAGATGATACAATTTCTCAAGGATCTGGGAACTGACAATATTCCGCATTCAGGTAAACCTTTCATGGCACACCTGATCAGCGTGTTTAGCGATCTGAAAAGGTGGGGCGCCGATCAGGACCTCTGTCGTGCCGGTTTGTTTCATTCGATCTATGGTACCCAAGGGTTCCAGAGGTTTTCCCTTCCAATCGAACAGCGAGACCAGGTTAAAGAACTCATTGGGGAGAGAGCTGAATGGATTGCGTTCCTGAATTGCTTTATGGAACGTGAAGATTTTGATTCGATTTTTGTTGAAGGGAAACCAGATCGACGCGTAATCAATCGCGAGACTGGTGAGGTGTATCAGATAGAACCACAGGACTTTGATGACCTTGGTTTCATACACTTGTGCGATTGGCTCGAACAGGTGTCCCGTTCTCAGGACTGGGACCATCGGCGAGATGCTTATCAGGCGATGGCCAAATATTATGGAGGCATCGCGCTTGAGGAATTCGATCGCATATTTGCCGCTGCTTCGTGATAGATAGATAACACAAACAAACAGCTAGCTAGCTGTTTCTCTCTGATGAATGAGATTCTATTGCTAAGTGACATGCAATATAGAGGATATGAAGTATTCGTCTAGATCGCAAAAAGAAGTGGGTGTGCACGCTTTTACAGACAAGGTAAACGGTTAAATCAAGGTTACAAAAACTGCCGATAAAGACACAAGATTTGGTCAGGATTTGATTCGTGGCAAGATAGTCTTTCTACAACACTGTCTGGGTAAAATGTTGAGGAGTCCATTCTGGGCAGGATGAACTGAAGATAGTAGATTAAAGATCACATTACATTATCTTTTGCTAAAAAACGCCATTAGGATGAAGAGAAAATTATAAAACAAAGGAGACACAATTATGTCCCATACACCAACAAAAGTTGGTATCATCGGCTGTGGTAGAATCAGCGAGACCTACGTGCCTAATGCAAAACGGTTTAGAGTATTCGATATCGTCGCCATCGCAGACACCCGCATCGAAGCTGCACAGGCACGAGCGGAGGAATACGGAGTTCCAAAAGGTTGTAGCGTTGATGAGTTGCTCGCTGACCCAGAAATTGAAATCGTCATTAACCTAACACCACACGCTGCACACGGACCAGTTGGTATTTCTACACTCGAAGCAGGTAAAAGCGTGTACAACGAAAAGCCATTTGCAGTCTATCGAGAAGAAGGTCAGCGGATGCTTGATCTCGCTAAAGAGAAAGGGATACATGTTGGTTGTGCACCCGATACATTCTTTGGTGGAGCATGGCAAACAGCGCGAAAACTTATTGATGAAGGAGTAATCGGTGAACCCGTTGCGGCATCTGCTTGTTTGATGGCCTACAATGCGCCACGTCTTCAAACATCGCAAGCTGATTCGTCTGCCTATGTCAACTTCTACCAAACTGACTTCTTTACGTTTGGTGTAACATGGAGTTTCGACCGTGGTCCCTATTACCTAAATGCTCTGATTCACCTTCTTGGCCCTGTACGGCGGGTCACCTGTTCGGCAAAAAACACTTGGGGTGAAAAAGAGATGTTTGAAGAGATTGTTAAAACACCAACTCATTTCGCCGGTGTACTGGATTTTCAAAGTGGCGTTGTGGGCACGTTTCTCATGACTTCTGACGTTCATTCGACCGGGTTGCCGCACATTGAAGTGTACGGCACGGGAGGGTCGCTTCGTTGTATTGATCCCAACAATTTTGGGGGTAAACTTTACCTACGCAAACCAGATGGTCGTGACCTGATCGAAGTTGAGTCTCAGTACGGCTACAATCAGAATAGCCGAGGTGTTGGAGTAGCAGATATGGCGGTTGGAATTCGGAACGGCCGTCCCTATCGGGCAAGCGGTGAGATGGGCTATCACGTCATCGATATCGTCCACGCACTGCATGAAGCCTCGGCAGAGAACCGGCACATTGAACTGGTTAGTACATGTCCTCAACCAGCCCCATTACCACTTGGATTGGAAGACTGGACAATAGACGATTGAGTTCATAATCCGTGCGAGCATAATATCGGAAGACACCCACGTGCTGATATGAGAAAAAATTCAAAGAAACCTTTGATGTCATTCATAGAAAGAAGATTATTAAATACCAGTGTTTCCGATTGAAAATTCCAAAGGACGATCTGCTTTCTAATAAGCCAGCTATTTTTGATCCAGAAAGTTTCGGTACTTTAAATTGGAGGTAACAAACATGTCTTTAACTTCATCACAAGTCGATCAATTTCATCAAGATGGATTTCTGGCGGTGGACAATGTATTGACTGAATTGGAAATGGAAGCTCTTCATCTTCGTCTGCAGGATATTGGCAATCGGATCGTTGATTTTCCGGAGCAATATATTCAGGTTGAACCTCAAGTTCAAGTGGTCGAGAAGGCTACTGGCGACCCAATTAAGTTCAGCAATGTCAGGAAAATCTGGAACCTAACCAAGTACGATCATCTTTTTCGAACCTACGCTCGCCAACCTAAAATTATCGAAATGGTTACCCAGTTGATTGGACCAGATCTAAAGATTTTTGTTGATCAGACCCTCTGCAAGCCACCAAAAGTAGGATCAGCGAAACCACCACATCAAGACTCAGCTTACTGGGTCAATATCGATCCGCCAGACCTGGTTATTTGCTGGATGGCGCTTACACCTTCAACCATAGATAACGGATGCATGCGCTTTATCCCGGGTTCGCATAAACGGGGGGTGATCGAACATAAGCATCTGGAAGACTTTCGGGTGGAAGACAGTCACATTGATTACAATAGTGAAGTGGCGGTGCCTTTGACGGCGGGTAGTTGCACCTTGCATCATAGTTTGGTACTTCATCGAACTGAACCTAATCCAACAACGCAACAACGAATTGGTGCTACTGTCGCCTACATGAGTGCTCACTCGAAGTTTANCGGTTCCAGCGAACCGCCAATATACGACTTAGTTTCAGGTAAGTCGATCGAAGGTTGTGTTTAACAAAGAACTAATTCCANAACAGCGTAACACATAATTCCTTTCNATTNGGGAATAGCNTGGTATAGTCAGGGNAANGGAACTTCTTCAGCAGATTGCGTCGGACGTCAGAATCTATTTCAAGGATAGACATTTTGATCTCGGTNACACGTTGGTTTTGACATCATNTCCTAACAGTTTCTTGTTTTGTCACCTGTTCAAGATAAGCCACTACTTGGTCTTGTCCATTATATTTGGCCCAACCTAAAGCATCTGCTTGATAACGAAAATCTTTGATATTCGTATCCGCACCGTGCTCGACCAAAAACTGAACCATCTCTAATTTACCAGAAAATGCCAGATGATGCAGAATGGTAGCTGGTTCATGCAAGCTCCATTCGGCATTGATATCTGCCCCTTGTTTGATTAGATAATCAGCAACCTCGATATGTTGGTTCATACAGGCTAAAGCCAACCCATGCACTAAATCTACTTCATCTGTTTGGCTATTTAAGAAAGTCTGTACTTTTTCTATATGCCCCAATCCAGCTAGGGTTGGCAGGTCATTTGGCGGTTCCCAGAGTTCCCTTAGCAACTCAACCATCTCCCGGTCACCATAGTCAATGGCATATACTAAAGCCTTGGACTCTGGACGAGGATTGGATTGTGTGATGTATGCTCCTGCTTCCAACAACAATTTGGCAAACGCGTATCCGTTAGAGTAAGCAGACAATTCAAGTAACTCAATTTGTTGTGTTATGTGTTGTTGTTTTAGCAATGATGGTGTTTTCTGTAAAACCGCTTGGAATGAGTCAATATCATTGGTTACGATTGCGTGTACGGCCCTAACCATTTGATACATTTCCCAAATGGGAAATGTATCAGTCACGCAGATTGTCCCGCGATGCTGAATTAGGTAGTTAAGAAAGGTTTCCTTGGTTAATTTCTTGATTTGTTTTGCTAGTTCGGGATTCATATATATTGCCTGTCCCAACAGAAATTCAGCCGCGCGTTTTTGCCCAAATCGAATGGCATACCGAAAAGCATCGGTAATCAACCAATCGTCTGTAAGATGATGATTTTGAATCTTCCATCTTTGGTGTAAAGGATCAGAAGAATCTTTTAACCACTCCATTGGAGGAGGTGCATTTAGCTTGAGTTTTTCCTTATCAAACCAATCCCCCAAATCTNTNGATTTGCCAAGANCAGCCATGGTACGCATATTTNNTGGTAACATGAACTTGTGACTCAATAATTTAATNATTGGTAAATCGGCTGTGTTGAGAGCCCGGAGGTAAAANTTGGNATCAACTAAGGCTCCGTTTTCCAAAAGCACGTCAGCACATTCTGGAGTTGACCAAAAACTGGGATCATCACCAGCAAAATTGGCATATGANAGAGTGTGGTGAATCAGTTTTTGGCTGGGATCNTTTGGATCCGGNCAACGNGATAATTGACAATGGGTTTGCAGCAATATNTTCAGAGCCTGTGGGTCTTTTCGCTGAATGAATTCAACNCCTTGTTCAAAGATTTGAGTAGTGNCTGTCATNTCTCTCAATGNCTNTNCGTACAATCACAATTTAAGTANTCGGTCGTTTTGAACATGNACCTNTTAGGCAGCATGGCAATTTCAAAGTCTCAAACCTCCTGACCAAAACATAAAATGTATCCATTATTGTCTTTAATCAGGAATTGCTGCATCTGAAAGAAGGTAGTTTCTAGTGGCTCAATGATTTCTATCTCTTTCTGCTTATACTCATCAAAAAGTTGATCGATCCCTTGATTTAACCAAATATAGNCATCAAACCGANCATTTTGTAACGGTTGAGGAGCTTTTATACTATCTTGGCTAAGCATCANTTGAACAGATCCACGAAAAAGAATGACAAAGTTGGGTGGCTCTCCCCAAAATCGGTTNAAATCAAAACCTAGCGAGTCTTTGTAAAATTCAGCTGATGCCACCACATCAGTAACTATCAAATGAGGTGCTATATCGTTGAATTCTATTTTTTTCATTAAGTCCACCTTATAGTCCTCACCTCTGTGTCTAGGCAGATGAATTATCTGTATTATTCTTCACCAAAACAGTAACAGAGACGGTCTGGAGCTACGATGAAGAAAATACCGTCATCATTAATCTGTTCAGAAAGTGAAGCATTTTCACATTTTTTCAGACCATTAGCCGAGAAAAAATCAAACGCAGCCTGAACCGAGCTGACTTTGAAATAGCTTCCCTCCTCTTCAGNGTTACCACCGTTTTCAGCCAAGCCAATCTTTACGTCCTGCNGCCACAGNATAGCCCGTTTATGAGGATCTTCNGTGCGTTCGAGGACTTGAAAACCCATGAAATCTTCNTAAAAAGGAATGGCAATGTCTAAATCTTTAACTGGCAGGTTCAGTACATCGTCTTGGTAAGGTGACGCTGCGATAAAAAGCAAATCGGACATGTTGTATTTCTCCTCAATATTCTATTTAATTAATTCTTGTCTGAAAATGCTTGTTTTTTGAGAAATTGACAGTTTCTTTTTTGCCTCAATATTTGCGTCGAGGTACGAGGTTAGGCGTCATTTATTGGCGTCTGGTTGAGTGATTCTTTCCTACCAACGATCATCAGGTAAGCGGGTAGTTTGTCCAGTTTGACTTCCATCCAGAACTCATCCTGGATCTGTGTCCCATGTTCCTCAACCTTGACTATAAAGCAACCCGCATCCACCACCGCCTGAATGTGATCTGAAACGGTCCAGTGGTATTCAAACGTCGGTAGCCCCTCATCCGAAGTATACTTATAAGGACCACGATTAAAGTAGCCGTAACGCGGGTGTTCCCCACTAGCATCCAGCCATATTCGACGAATAGGATGATATTCATTCACTATGAACAGCCCACTAGCGTTCAGAATGCGAACGGCTTCAGCATAGTACTTTTGAATGTCAGAGACCCAAACGGACATGTGACCACCCGTGTAGACGAGATCGAAAGTATTGTCCTCCAAGGCAGATAAGTCCGTTACATCCGCCTGTAGGAACGACAGTTGAAGTCCGAGTGTACAAGCTCTGTCTGCTGCGACATCAAGACGGCGTTCTGATATGTCGACAGAGGTGATATGACCGCCGAGACCGGCTAAAGCGAAAGCAACTTCGTTGTCGCCGCTACCCAAGACGCAAACCTCTTTTGCTTCGATATCCTTGACGAAAGGCATCTCGGGGATACTCAAAACCGAAGAAGGGTCTTGATGAGCTCCCATCCAAAGGCCACGCCTGTCTTCCTTTTCTTTCCACCAGTTAGTAGAAGCATCCCAGAAGGCTTGATTTGCCTCATGTGGTTTCACCCTATCTCCCCTCCAATTTGTGAATTNTGGTACATNGCTTATCCANGTCCANTGTATGCGAATGGCATTTCTATTAAAATTNTCTTTTGTCTCTAATCTCAGTTAATTTTTCGTGGGNACGATTGTAATAATANGAAGTTCATNAACTCTCAGCTCTTTTTCAAGATNACCATCCAATGNNTGGTTGNAGTTAAGAATATGTTGGAGTAATTGCAATCTTGCATTCGGTTCTGTCAACAGTGATTGGGCCAAGTTTGTAAACTTAGCAAGGTTGTNANCNCTGNNTGCTTTTTCTTTNCTGCCCAGNGGNGNGNAGTNGCCCATTTCGCTCCTGNANTGTTGGCTGAGTACCATNCTCCAAATACAGATGAGCCAGNTCATATTTCCCCATCGTACTACCNAACTTNGAGGTGTTGNTTGCAATAAATCATCAATTANATTTAGANCNTCCTTAATATTTTAACAAGATTATAGCACAAACTTAATTCTATCAGTTCCAGTCATAATNGGNTCCTTCCAAACAACTCNGCAAGCCGCCAGATGGTGTGCCAACCGATAACNGAAGCNACCAATTATATTGGGGCTGGCTCCATGCNATAAAATCATTTCNAAAATCTCGAAATAGACTTTACGGTCAAAATCCCGATACTNCCTATGAGGNCCAAGGCNCCACTGCCACAAAGGTTGCTCCAGTAGNTTAAAACNTCTTTTGTCTTCATNCGCCCAGTCTAGGTGTCGNAGACACATGCCAANAATATNTGGATCCCCACNACAACCAGCCNCCCAAAGTAAATCTTGGGCCAAGGTTACATCATTTTGTAANGTCACTGNGGCAGCTGATGTTTCNCCTTCTAATCCAGCTGTGATGGGATCTAGTTCTACACNATAANAGAAGAGAAGACCTTTCATTTTCTCNTCTCTGTTATTATAAGCACGGCTTAACGGGTTTCCGCTGGCATAAAGACTTGCATNGGGGTNGGCACTGNGTTCCANAATGAGGAAGTAGTTTGAAGCGAGAACTAAGCCGTTGCTCAATTTTGTCTTAAACCGACTTTCCCTTCAAAACCAACTTGTCTTTTGTTATTNCNATANAATTCAAGTACCNTCAGCGAATTCACCTCTTGNCTTNGAGNCAANAANCGCGGTAGAATGCTTTTNGGTGAAAGTGATCNAAGTTCGTGTCGAATGAATCTAATACCATTTGGCCAGATGTGTGCTCCTTTAAGAANGATCGNAGCTTCCTNTCAGGGGNANTNTTGTGNGTAGTCTATTAGCCACTAAACGACGTCAGGCATTTGAAGAGCAGGGGTATCTGTTGGTTCAAGGNTTACTTGATGAACGGGCTTTCGATTCGCTTCGTCAGGTTATTGCATCTGCCATTAATGATTGCGCCGAATTACTCTATAANGAAGGCAAAATCTCCAGNNTATACGANGACTTGTCCTTTTATCATCGATTGACGCAGATTCTCCGCGAATCTCAAAATGGCCCGCTTTTGGGTTGGAATTGGAATAAAGAGGTCTTCAGCCGAGAGATTTATGAATTGGCAACCCAACCGGAGATTTTGGATATTGTAGCTTCTCTTATTGGTCCAGAGATTACCGTCAATGGAGATTACTGGGTCCGTTTTAAGATGCCAACGGGAAAACAGTCAGTNTTTCCTTGGCACCAGGACAGCATTTATTACAATGGCAACGCCGATCCAAATCAGCAAGTAATTCTTTCTGAGCGGAGCCAAATTCTGACGATATGGATTCCCATGGTAGATGTCGATGAACAAAATGGTTGTTTGCAAGTAATCCCTGGAAGTCACAAGCAGGGGTTACGNCCGTCACATTGTGATGAAAANGGGCGACTGGTTCCTGTAGAGGATGTTGAAAGCTGGGGAAAGGTCNAAAACGTGAGTATGAGTGTAGGAGATATATTTGTGTTTGGCAACCTCACCTTCCATCGTTCTCTNGAGAATATNAGNGNGGATATTCGTTGGAGTATTGACTTGCGCTACAGTCCCACCGATAGTCCATTAGAATGGTTTCATAAAAAGTGGCCTGGTTTTATCGCACGCAGCCAGCGTCAACCNGAGACAATTGAATCTTGGGAAATATGGCGAAAAAAAAAGAATCCTTTCTAATCTTGCATAANAATGCTGTAAACCNTCCTGNGGTGTTCTAATGGTATAGANTCAAATCTANAACTGTGTTTACACTGCTAACGTAATTTTAACCATGTCCAACAAGCTACGTGCTNTATTTATCTNTTAGTTTCGGCTGGATGTGAGTAGTGAAAGGTTGATTGATGACTGTAAAATAGGTTATGTAGACTAAGCNAGATCAGCCATTGTTTCACTGGAAGACANCACTAATATAGTCTATCAGGNACAGAAAACTCTGGGATCAAGACAGAATCTTTCAACTTCTATCATCTCCAATCTAACTAGTCAAACAGTGGGAATTAAAGCCTGATTTTTCAGCATTCGGAACACCTCAGAGCAGACACAGCTAGTTTGGTGAGCATCAGATGTTTTCCATGGTTGGATCTTTGTTGGTTCAATCTAGTGTTTCCTCATAGAATACCCTATTGCTCTTGGTATAGCCTGCATACTATGAGTCTCGTACCCGGTTCGGATCCCAGTTACTNTAGCAACTTCCATCTCTTTATCCCAACACGTTACAGGTTTTACCCCTCGNAGTCAGGTCGTACGTTATGAATNGGCGTGTAATAGGATATCNCGACAATTAGGTAATTTNTTTAATTCCTANCTTGGTTGTTTTCATTTGACGTGTCCNAACAGATACACTATAGTGCACTTCTATCTACTTCGTGGAATAGTGAGGTAATCCGACATGGAAACGTATGANTGCAAACCNACTCTGACAGACACGCAGGTATTAGAGTTTTGCAAGCAGGGCTTCCTCATGCTGGAGAGTGTTGTTCCACACGCAATCAACCAGAGAACGTCTGAATTCATTGAAAAACATGGGCACCTTCCCCTTCTGAGGGAAGATTGGTTCGTTAAGAACGTGCTTCAGAACTCACAGGCGGCAGGTGCGGTCAGATCGTTGCTTGGTAGAAATTTTGCGCTCCCTATTGGGATGGCTAACCACCAGATCGAGTGTCCTGAATCAGCTCAGAATTGGCATCGAGATGGCGGTTCACGCTACAGTCCGGAGTTGAATCACTTGCAGGTATTCTATTATCCCCAGGACACACCGGCAGAGATGGGGCCGACGGAGGTTCTGCCCGGTTCCCACTTTTTCTTCTGTTTGCAAAGTTGGATGGGGCACTACGGAAGCATTCGTGGAGGCGTAAAAACCATTGCACCAGCAGGCTCAATCTTTCTAACGGTTTATTCTATTTGGCATCGTCGTTCTGCGTCTATTGCTTGTAACATTCGCAACATGTTGAAATACTGCTATTGGCGGACAGTTCCACCGCAACGAGATTGGATCATTGAACCGGATTTTGACTTCGGACATGATCACAGTCCCAGCTATAAGCTAGAGACTCCCAATTTCCGGCAGCAGTTTCGAGATTGGTATGACGTTGCTGAGATGTTTTACTGGCTTTGTGACAAGACAAACGATTTTCAGAGAAAACTAGGTGGTGATGGTTGGCCACCAGGTTATCCTATTCTGTGGAAACCGGAAGGGTTTCGCAGATTTCAGGTAAAGGAACTAGAATAATCTAAGTCCACATATCATCCATCTCGTCCCGTTTGAATAAGACTTTGGATAGACTGTAGGAACTCTATTTTCCGCATTACAAGGTCAGATTGAGCTTATTGCTGAACGGTTTGAACCTCTGAAACGCAACGTCAGCCAATTTATTAGATTTAGCCTAAATCGTAATAGAAAACAAAGTAGATGCTGTAACTTGGAGTCCAGCATCTACTGGGTTTCAAACCGAAGACACTGCAAGATAAGCATTTAATCGGCACAATTGAATGTTGAGGTTAGATCTTTAGGCTAATCAATTATATTTGATGAACCTATCTTCCATTTGCATAAAGATATGAAATTCGCTTAACACCTGTATCATAAAGACTGGAGACTATGAGTCTTGGATGTACGGTCTGAGGACCAGGGTTATCTGTGGTGGCAAAATAACAAGATCAGGTGGTTTTGAAAATGAATCGGAATTTTTTGGTTCGTATTGTCATTAGATGTGACTTCGTCACTTTATCTCCAAGTTGCAGCATCAACAGATTGTAATCGCTTAAAATCTACTATGAATGGAAAGGAATATCGTGATGAAACGAGTCGCTAAACCAGAAGGTAAGTTTAACATTGTTATCGAGGAAGCCGCTATGCCTGAACCTAGCCCGGGTGAAGTCCGCATCAAAGCTGTGCGAAGCCTCATCAGCCGAGGGTCAGAAATGGGGGGGCGGTATACCCGCGAACATGCGGTTAACCCGGAAAGTATGGGGTACTCACTTGCTGGAATCGTTGATGCTATAGGGGAAGGGGTTGATCACTACACTGTTGGCGACAAGGTTGTCGCTTCGGCACCACACGCACAATACGCTGTCCGTCCTGCACGAGTAAGTTCTCTTCAAGAGCAGGCACAAGTTGTTCCCATGTTACCTTCGGTCACTTTCGACCAAGCACCCTATTATCCTTTAACTTCAGGTGCAGTGTCGTGGGTAGATATTGAAAACATTCAACCATATGATACAGTTGTCATCCTTGGTCAAGGATTGGTTGGCAGTCTTCTCATGCAGGTTGCGAAAGCCAACGGACGCGGACGCATCATCGCTGTGGACACACTTGACAGCCGGTGTACATTATCAGAGGAACTGGGGGCGGATGTCGTTATCAATGCTAGTGACGAAGATCCCATTCGTGCTGTCCACAAAATTACAAACGGGATTGGTGCCCATATAGTAGTATACGCTGTCGGAGGGCCAGCAGGACCAAAAGCATTCGATCAAGGCTTGGACATGCTAGCAATTGGAGGTTTACTACACCTGATTGGTTTGTACGAAGATCAGCCGTTGCCGCTTACGTCGGGAAAAATCCAACGGCGACGACTTCTAGGAGGATATTATGGTCAAGTGATTCCGTCTGGGGTGTCACTGCGAGCAATGCAATTGCTTGGGTCTGATATCATCCGGACGGATAAAATGACCACCCACCTCTTCCCGTATATGGAGGCCCCTGCTGCATTTGACCTTCTTTATAACCGAATGGATGAGGCATTGGGTGTACTGCTTAATTGGGAAGTTCCGGGTGCTTGACTTAATCGGGAATCTATCAATGGAGGATAGTTTCACCGAATCGATTACCATCTTTGAATCTAATTGTAACATTCATAGATTGGCCGTTCGAGGATAATGATATACTGGTAAATTGCATGAGCCACT
>PBXZ01000019.1:0-22793 GCA_002729415.1 Candidatus Poribacteria bacterium
TACTCACCGGTTTCGTCCATCTCAAGCCGCCCCTCAAACACCATACCGAAGTTGTCTTCCATTTCGGCAAGTTTGAGATCCAGCCATCCGGTTTCGAAACTTCCTTGGTCTTGTGGGGTGAGTTTCGAAAAATCAGGGAATCTTTGAAACTCAGCCTCCCATCTCTTCTTGCCCATTTTGTAGACTTTGTAGGTCATGTCTTTGATTCCGCCTTCCTGTGGCAAATTCCAATTGGGCAGGCTTGAACCATTGAAGACAAGGTTAGGGTTTTGCTGTTGGTTAAGTGTATAAATTGCGTTACGGCTCACCCGAACTTGGCCATGACGTTCGCTGGAAAAAAGGAATGTGTTGTTGTCCGCACCGATCAGGTCAGCTATCCAGACATCGCCCGATACCATACTAACCCGAAAAGTTTCGGTTGGTGGAGTGGGTCGTTTGGGGAACAGAATGGAATCTAGTGCTCCTACATCGATTACTAGGTTATCCGAAAAGTACGGCGATGCCCAGCGGACCTGTCCGGCTTTGCTTTCCAACAGCTTGCCAGGAAGAACGTCGCCGTTTTTCCAGCGTAAACGTGTCACTGGTTCCTGAGCCTGCAATGTTACTAGCTGCAAGGCTACCAACACTGCGACTGTGATGATTACCTTTAAATACCAGCGCATTATTTTCCTCAAACTTATCTTTCGTAAACGGGCAATAGGCGATAGTTCAGTGCCAAAGACAGAACGGACATTCCTGTCCCATAAGCTCGCCCATGAGAGCTACTGAAACTACCGTCTTCTTCTTGCATTCTTTGAAGGTGTTCAATGGTTCGCCGATTCCAGGCTTTCCAGGCTTCGAAGTCACTTTGAAACAATGCTTGAGCCATGTAATAGTGATTGTAGAATGGGTGTGAATCGGTATCCTGATCGATTCGTTTTTTGATGAACTCCAAGGCGGTTTTGTATTCCAACAAGTCTTTCCTTTTTCCGATTGCGTAAACCAGTGTTCCTATTGCCGTCCGAGTTATACCGTCACCGTGACTGCTGGCGGGTTGATAAGAGATGTTTCCGTCTCGCATCGTGTTGGTGCGGAAAAAACTTAGGGCTTTGTCAATGGCTTCATTGGGTATCTCGATACCGGCATTCCGTGCACCCAGTAAACCCATCAATACGGTTCCAGATACTGTTGTATCAGCGTCTTGCGAGTCTGGAGAGTACCGCCAGGCGCCCCACGGGTTCTTCTTTTGCGCTGTCAAGGCACAACGTACTGCCAGTTCCAAGGTTCGGCTGATGGTACGTTGCCAATCGGCGGGAACCTCAATTCCTTGCCAGAGCAGTTGTTCGTCCACTGCTCCATACGCTTCAGACAGGGCTAACATGGCAAAACCGTGATGGTACATCGAACCATGACCGGGGCCACTGAGGTGTCCGGTTTTCGGGTCTTGGTTGACGATAATGTTGCGTAGCGATTTACGAATATGAGTGGCATAAGGTCCGAAGTCGGGATCTTCTCCACTGGCCATGAATGCCATGATACAAATTCCGATTACTCCTAGGCCATTTTGTTCATCAGGCCAACTTCCGTCTTCATTTTGTGTGCTGGCGAGGTAGTTCAGACTTCGGTTGTTAATCACGCGAACTATCGGAGGTACTCCCCGACCGTAGCGGATAACAGCGTCTTGTCCAAACACCTTCTCGATTGGAAATGTGGCCAGCAATATGAAGCAAGCCAATCCAAGACCAAATGTGCTCTTATTTAGTGGAATCATGAGGAAACCTCCAACATCTGTGGTTTTCAACGTCGCCTATTAACATCGTCGTTGTCAGCCTATTCCTGAAACTCTGGTTCATGCAGTAATGGTTGAATAGCTTCTATAACGGGGTTGAAGCGGTTCCATTGCCATGGGCTTAGAGCTTCATTATTTAGTTGTTCAGAAAGTTGGATAAGTGTGTGTACAGGGGTTAGGGCTAGTCCAGTTGCTATCGGAGTAGGTTGCCACATGTTAACCATATTAGTGATTACCTCAAAGTGCTTTCTTTGATTTTCACTAAGTAATAGATGTGTATCCAGACTTGCCACCACTAAATCACGTGAAACTTTTTGTCGGAAGGCTAGTCTTTCCACTTGGTATGCGTTGTATTGGTCGAATGCGTCTTCGGTAAGTACATCTTCGATCGTTTTTTGATAAAGCGAATGATTTGTGATGTCATCATCAAAGTTTAGATCTTTCCATTCGTCTCGTGCTTCGAGCAACTGTTCTACGACGCCTTTGGAGACTAACGCCAAACGTCGTGATGCTCGTTCATTGAGCGGTCCTAACTGTTCGGTATGGGCGGCTAATTGGGCTTCGGCGATCAGCTTGGCGGTGTTCTGTGATGCGTTTTCGCTCTCTTCCATAATGGCTGGGTCTCGTTGATTTCGCTCTTCTGCCCCAAGTCGTCGTCTTAGAGCTTCAAGTCTTTCGTCAGCCTGTTCCTTGGTAATTCTGCCTGCCTTGACTGCCTCCTTGACCCTGACTTCAGCTTTACGGAATTGGATTTGGTGTTCGTCTTCGTTTAGGTCATCGTCTTTTTCTGCCCCAAGTCGTCGTCTTAGAGCTTCAAGTCTTTCATCAGCTTGTTTCTTGGTAACTCTGCCTGCCTTGACTGCCTCTGCGATTTCAACTTCGGCTTTGTGGAATCTGGCTTTGAGATCATTCCCATCTTTTGCCTCCCATTTGGTTTCGCCGTATTTCGGTGGGGTGACTAAACGTTGCCAGATTTCGGATTGTTTTTGGGAGAATATTTCATCTATTTGGCCTGTGTGATTTTGGTGAACCAGATTTATTGCTTCTTTTGAGGTCATGGTCAGTGTATCCATCGATGGCCACCCATCACTTGTTTTGATAACCAGCATTTGCTCAATTTTCTTGCGTTGATTAGATGTCAAGCTGAGTTGCTGGTCGATCAAAGCAGTCAATTGACGATTGACTACACGCTGGCCTCTTTGTCCCCGCGCTTTGGTGAAATCAAGGTAATCTTGGAATTGCTTTCCGTTGAGGTGTTTGGCTAATGCTGCCCTGCAGTTGGGTTGCGAGAATAACATTTCCAGCATCTGCATGCCGCCATCTCTCGCTATCCCTGCAATGCGTATTATATCTGAGATACTACCTTTATCTTTTTCTTGATTTAGTTGGTTCTTGACTGATTCGCGAACCGTTTGCCGAAGTTTCTTAATGGTTGTCTCTTCCAATTCGTAACGCTGGCCGATACTTTCTCCGACTTGTTGTAGCAGGGAATCGAGTCTTTCCATGATAAAAGTTTTCAACCTCTCTTGCCCTGCCCTTCCTCTCCTTTCTCTCCTTTCTTTCAGCTCTGCCTTCCGTTTTCGCTCGTCAGGATTTCGATCCGGATCTTGGGACATTACAACGTTGGTGAGTATCAATGTCGTCGCGATACATAGCCATAGAAGATTGCCTTTACGCATGTCTTGTCTCCTTCAGTTTGAATTTGAATGATGATGTCACGAACTATCAGAGGTACCTGTTAGTTGTAATGTTCGTAATATCAGATTGGTCAGGCTGAACAAAAGCGTATTTTGTTCAGAAAGTTCATAAGAAACTTCTAGCGCCTTACCCTATTTCTTTTTGTCTTGGCCAAGCCACCCTTCTTTGTCTTTGTCGAACCATTTAAACTCGTCCAATCGTGCCTGTTGCCACGAGTTCAGAACTTCACTATTATCTAGCTGTTCAAAAAGTTTGGTGAAGATGTTGCCTGAAGTTGATAACTGTGCTACGGTGTCCTCAAAATGCTGCCGCTGGCTCTCATCAAGCAACAGGTGGGTATCCAAGCTAGCGATTACCAAATCAGAGGTTGCCTGCAAGCGAAAAGCCTGTCTCTCTGCTTGAAGTGCTTTGTATCGGGCAAACGCTTCATCTGAAAGAAGGTCTTTGATCGTCTGTTGGTATAGTGGGTGGTTGGTAATCTCGGTGTTGGATTTGTGCTTGTACTCGTTTTCCGTCACCCACTCTTTCTCTTCCTGCCATAATTCTTTTTTCAAGGCTTCAAGTTTGGCCCCAACCTCCCTCCTGTTAATTTTTCCTGCCTTGACTGCCTTTATGATTTCAGCTTCAGCTTTTTTGTGCCGTTCATCTGGATCTTCGGGCTGAGCTTCGAGATGCTGTTCCACAACTCCTTTAGTAACCAGTGATAAACGCCGAGATGCACGATCGTCAAGTGATCCTAACTGTTCCGTGTAGGCAGCTAGCTTGGCCTCAGCCATTAGCTTGGCTCTTTTTTCAAATTCCGAGTTACTGTTTTCAGCTTCGGCTTTACNCCGGGGGCGTCGTTTTAGGTCTTTAAGTCTTGCACCGGCCAGTTTCTTGTTAATTTTTCCTGCTTTGGCCATTGCCTTGATGTCAGCTTCTTCTTCCTCTAGGTCGTCGTCTTTTTCCTGCCATAATTCTTTTTTCAAGGCTTCAAGTTTGNCCCCAGCTTCTCTTTTGTTGATTNNTCNTGCCTTGACTGCNTNNATGATTTCAGCTTCANCTTTATCGAANTNCTCTTCTCGGGGGNCTTTAATTTTACGGGAGGGCGCTAGGAGTTTCCAAATTTCNGACTGTGACTTTGAAAGAATTCCATCTATAGGCACCTTTAGTCTGTGTAGCATATTGACTGACTCTTGTGAGTCGATTTCTACCAGCATTTCGATTGGAGTCAATTCTGTCTTCATTCCTGTGGCAAGCTGTTTTTTAAAACTGTTANCCATATCGAGTAANTGCTCAACTTTTTGGCGCTGGTCGGTCGTTAAGCTGAGTTGCTGATCCAAGTTNGCAGTCAGTTGACGGGTTATTGCCTGTTGTGCAAGCTTACGCCGTTTCTGAGTCAGGTCNAAGTAATCCTGAAGCTGTTCCTCGTTCAAGTGTTTGGTCAATGCTGCTTTGAAGTCGGTTTGTGATAACAACAGTTCCAGCATCTTCATTCCGCCTTCTTCGGCTGCATTTCTCATGGTGTCTCTTTTAACCCAGAATTCCTTTTCCATTCTTTCGTTTACTTCCCATAATTTCTTCGCCTCGGCGATTTTCTGGTCGGCTTGTTGTCCAGTTATTTTGCCTTTCTTGGTTGCGTCCTTGATCTCAGCTACGAATTTTTTATCAAACTTGGTTTCCTGAAGGAAACCTTGGCCATTTTTTTCCTGATTTAGTTGGGTCTTGACCGATTCACGAACATGTTGTTGAAATTTATTAACCNTTGTTTCGTCTAATTCATAGCGTTGGCTCATGTTTTCACCGATATGTTTTAGTAAAGGATCGAGCCTCTGCATGATGAAGTTGTTTATCCGTAGGTTTTCTTTGTCTCCGTTCNGTTTCTTGGCCTCCTTGGCCCATTTTTCCACCGCACGTTTAGGTTTTTGATTTTTATCCTGAGCAATTCCAACATGGATAAGTACCAAAGTTGCCACTATAGATAACCATAAAAAACTNCTTTTACGCATTTTTTGTCTCCTTGTCATTTAATTTGATTGAATTGATTTTGAATACGACAATTTTGTGCTGAATAATGCTGGTTGAAGCGGAGGTTTTTTTTATTCAATTTTTTTACCTTCCAGTGCGTCGAAATAAGCGTCCAGACCTTGGCGAAATTCCTCCGGTAGAATGCGGCCGGCTTTGCCTATGGCCTGTTCAGGGGCACGGTTTTCGATAAAGGCCTTACTGCCATCGTCTCCGCTACCTATCAGCATCAGGGCTGGAGTTGACGTCGGGGGGACTTTCATGACCAGGGGTTCATTAGGCAACCGTCCTGTTTCTAGGAGAATTTCAATCACCTCCGATTCAGCTGCAATCGCTTGAGGGCCAGTATCGGGTGTGGCTAGAATCTCTTTCACTTCGTCCATTACATCAGTAGCATCGATTACCTTATTGAGTTGCCGTTGTATTAATTCTTCCCCAACGTTTGGCAAGTCTTCAATTTGCTCTATTACTTCAAGTGCTTGCTGGCCAAGTTCTTGTTGGGTCTGATGCAACCCCTCAACACGTTGCTGGTAAACGTTTGATTTCATCACCTTTTTTGCCTGATTAAGTTCGCGAGTTTCGTCCCGTAATTGAATTTGTCCATCAATGATGCGTAATACTTGCAAGATGATTTTCGGCGGTAGGTTGGGTAGGATGATCAATGCCAGTTCCCCAGGTGGAGGTGGAGGCGGCAGAGGATCTACTAATTGCTCGGCCCAACGATCTAACGTGTCCGCCCAGAATTCTGCCTCGATGGTCGACTGACCGATCAGGTTTTCCTTGATGGCATTTGATATGTTCTGCAGCTGACTGGGTGCATTAGTGTTCTCCATCTCATTTAGGACACGCGAGTAGTTGTCAGATGGCCGCCGATCAGCATAGGCTACCATATCTTCCAGTATGGTAAACACGGTTTCGGACTCAGCCACTTCGCGCCCAGCCAATTTGATTCGAGTTGGCTGATTGTCCAAGTCATTAGCTTCAACCCCGAAACCGTCTAGTGTGTTTAGGTCCGCTGCCATGTCGATCTGCCGTCTGGATGCTGCTTTCAAGCGTTTGACAAAAGTGCTGTTTTCAAAATTCATCAGTAACTTGTTCATCTCTCCGGCCAGCTCGGCAAAGGTCTCCAGTAGTTCTTGTTGTACTTGGACTGCTTGCAGGACAAGTTCTGCTGTTTGTGCTGCTGGAGGGGTGTCATCTTCGTCCTCTCTGCCGCTGCCTTTGAGGATAGTTACCGGTATTCCCATGCCACCGACGATTTGTGGTGGTTGTCCTGCGTTCTCGCTTTCGTTGAAGCCGGATTCAAAGTCGAGAACAAGAGGGACCGGGTTGGCTGGTAGATAACCCGGTTTACCGTCTGGTGGTTTGCTGCGATCTACGTTGACGTCGCTTCCAGGTGTGTTCGGGTCTTCCGGTGTCTCGTCCAATCCTTCGGGTGTCTTGTTTTTAGGACCATATTTATCGGCCTTTTCCAGGTCATTGGGTTCACCGCCGGGTGGAGCAGGCGGACCCTCGGGTGGATCTTCGGTCGGTTTTCCCGGTTCGGTTTTCCCGGCTGGAGTTGACTGAGGAGGTGGTTCCGTCGATTTACCGGGAGCTTCCGCTGCCTGAGCCAGCAATTCTGCCACAGAAGGCATTTTCTGCCCCGCAATTTCCTCCAATTTCTTAATTATTTCTGCCCAGGATTCCAGTTGATCCGAGTCGAACTCTTCGTTCTTCATTGCTTCGCGGACTAACTCCTTGCCAATTTCTATCAGGCTCTCGAGTTTCGCTGTGTTAGCGAGTTCAGCAGCCGCTTGTTGTTGGATCTTTATGCGTTGGGCTGGGTCATCCAGTGCTTCGGGTGGTAGGTCACGTAGCTCGCGGTTGGCTTGGTTCAATTGCAGTTCCTTGTCGTGGACTTCCTGTGCTGCATTGACCCATAAGCCCATCTGTTCGGTTAGCCACTTGAANTGTTCAGCCGGCGTCAGCACGTGGAGCACGAGGTAGGGTGAATAAGTGCGTTCGCG
Organism: Candidatus Poribacteria bacterium; assembly: GCA_002729415.1. GTDB lineage: Bacteria > Poribacteria > WGA-4E > WGA-4E > UBA9662 > UBA9662. The sequence goes on from PBXZ01000019.1 coordinate 7,480, forward strand.
ATCCGGTAGATAGTCCTCGACAAAAGCCCGTAAACGTAGACTCTGCGAACGAATTTTTTCACGCTCGGCGGAGAATGTGGCTGGGACAGCCATCGTCTCCGCAGTAGGAGTACCTGCTGCTACTGTTTTCTCACCACTGGAGGGCTCGGGATTGTGAATCGGATCATATATGCCTTCCCATTCCAACCCGATTTGCTTCACACCGAAATCGTCACTGGCTTGGATTTCAAAGGCGAGCACCTTGCTGGAAAGGATGACCTGATTGTTCTTCAGTTTGTTAAATCCGACTGTTGGAATCTCATCGTCTAAAGCCTCAACCCGAAACTCCTGGGGAACATGTGCTGTTAGTCCAAAGTGATCACGCCACGCCAGCTGATATTTGGCCGAGGTTTCCACGATGATGTTCTCAGTGGTTATGTGTGAACCTTTTACCGGTTGCGGTCGATTGTTTAGAGTTGCTTCCGCCAGATCGCGTGTTGCTGTGGCTTTGAAGACTGCGGAACTGCCTTTGACTAGACTAACCTGCCCGCCGCGTACATCCTCAATTAATGGTTCGTTACGTTCTAGGTAGGCGGGTAATTGGGCCTGTGCTACGAGTGCCGTCAATGAGGGACGCATCTTGAGCGCGATTGAAATTGNGCGCCGTGCGTCACCTACCTGGAGTGACACATCCCCGTCGTTAGTCTGAGGGAGCATTTCAAAGCGATAGGTTGCTTTGTTGCGTGTGGCGAGAATTGGAGATTGTCTTTCGTAACGGGCTTTTCCTGACTCTGGCTTCCAGGGCGAATTTTCTTTCAGACTTACTTCAATATTGAAAGGCTCCGCGTATGGTATCACGCGAGGGTGCGATTCACCTTCCAGTTGGGCAAAGGTGTAACGTTCGACGTCGCGCCAAGGCGTTAACCAACGAACTAGTGCATTTCGGCTGGCTGCGGGCAGCACTACCATTACTATCACCATCAANGCCAAGGGAACACCTGTCGCCCATGCCCAACGGCGGTGCCGTGGGTAGGGTACGGCCTGTGTTAAATCATGGTTTTCCAGTTCAGCATCGACTTGTTGCATTGCTGCCTCAATCAGCGCCCGACTCGTATCTTGCTCTGACTCACTGTTTGCCAATTCTACGATGCCTAGTAGATGATCCCCAAAGCGTGGGAATTTGTGCCGTAAGAGTCGAGCTACCTGGTCCAGATGCCGATGACTCCAGACCCAGTTATGGTATTTTAGCGGAAATAGAATCACCATCCCTAAGCTGCCCATTATCAGGATAGCCACTCGTAATATCGTAGGAGTATCCAACAAGCGGTCTAGGCCAAATACGACGAGATACGAAACCACCAGACCAAATATAGCCGCCAAAGCACCTTCGGCCAACTTGATTACCCATACCCGTTTTTGATATTGTTCCAATGTTGCTTTCATACGTGGTGGGAGTGTGATGTGTTCTGGTTGTGTTTCTGATTTTACTTGGTTCATCAAAAATTTCCTATTATGAGTGCAACTACACCGCACCGATCATTTTTCGTCCTATCCAGAAAATGCCTAGGAGTACGATCAAAATTCCTCCCCAAATTGGGTGGGCCCAGAGTCGAATACGGTGGATCGTTGATTCGGGTTCTGGTAAGGTCGCTAAGTGGTCTAACAGGTTTTGTACCTCGGAAACTGGTACCAATTTACCTTTNGTAATTTCGGCGATCTCATCCAGTACATCGAAGCGGGCTACGCGGCCTTTGCGTTCCCGGTTTAAACCTTGAACCGAGAGGTCTGCTTGAACCGAAGCCCCAGTTTCGGCACAGCTGGNAATCAGGCGGTAGTTGCCAGCTTCTTTTGGTTCAAAGGAACCTACGAATAATCCCCAGGTATCTTCCTCGCCTGGCTGAAGACGAATCGTTTGCGTCTTGCCTGAGGGTGAAATCGCTTGTACCACGACCGAACCTTGATCGAGTGGTCCACCTAGACTGTCTAGTACGTTGGCATTCAGTGAAACGACATCATCNACACGCGGGCGATCCGGCGAAAAAAATAGTCGTATCGTTTGACCTGGAGCCATTTGACGTTGGTACGCCATCCACCGAGTTACCTGTCCCCAGAAACGGTAGTGATANCTGTCTTCAACACCTTCACGCCANCGCCAGGCGCTATCGGTACCCATGAACAATACTTTGCCGGTGCCATAGGTCTTGGTTACGATCAAAGGCACTCGCCCGGAGGTCGTGGCCTCTTGATCGTGTACCGCCAAAATCTCGCTCCCAGCCTTTGCCCGTTGTACGCCTGCGTACCAGTGAAATCCTGGTAACATACGCCATACTTCNGCGTTGTTCTGATCNGTTTCTCCCAGGCGTGTTAATAGACTTCGTTGCCCGGATTGAGTGAGCGAAAAATGTCCCGGAGTGATTGAGCCAATGCCCCGGGTGCGTNCGGCGTCCATGACCACGGGGTAGAGATCCGCAAGCGGACTTGAAACCAACGAATNGTGTTGTCCTGTACGCCCTGGTATAAAGACGAGACCCGCTGCTTGGGCACTGACCAACTGTTTCAAATCTTGGGCTTGTTGGAATGTTAATTGTTTTGGTCCTACGCCCACNTCACCAAGAAACACCACGTCAAAACGGCTTAATTCATTGGCGGCAGGAAACTGTTTAATGTACGATCGCCCTCCACCCATTTTAGGCAGCTTAGGGTGAAAGAGTAGGCATGTTACCTCGACACCCGGATCCCGTTCCAACGCGTTGCGTAAGTATCGGTACTCCCAACGGGGATAGGACTCGACCACGAGGACTTTAAGTTGTTCCTGACGGATCGAGATCGGTGTGGAAATCTCATTGTTCTCGATTGCCAATTCTTGCATATCTTGAGGGATGCGCAAGGTNANGGTGTAATCACCTGTTACTGCTGGTGTCCAGANCATATTCTGTTGTACTTGGCCCATGGCTGGAACATGGATCATCTTGCTGATTTTCGGTTTCCCATTGACATGCAAAGTGGCATTCAAGTCACGGTTTTGTCCCAANGTGCTGCGGATTACGAAAGGAATGCGCAACGNCTTCTTCACCACTCCGAATGTAGGCGTGTCCATGCTGGTTAGTTCGAGATCAGGNAATGGTACTTCACGGCCTACCCCCACTGTGAATACAGGTATCTCCTTCATGCGAAACCGTGTGGCGGCTTCAACTGGTGACTTGCCGGTATTCCAGTNACCATCGGAAAGCACCACTACACCGCGAAGGTTGGAGTGGTTTTCCAGAACCTGTGACAGCCCCGCGTTTAGGTCTGTTGCCTCTGTTGCAGGGGTTAACTGTGAAGAGAATGGCTCGAACACCACATTAAGTTCATTATCAATTGGTTTCCATATTGTTTCGGAAATCAGTGGCTTAATGGTTTCNGCGCGGCTCTTTGGTTGGCCGGAGATGTCTTCATTATCGATGATATCGCGTGTTGCCATGCTGTTCGATTTGTCCCAGAGTACGACAAGTGTGGGGGATTGATCTGGAGGTCGCGTTTTCAACCATTCGGGTTGACACAAGGTANCCATCACCAAGCAGACCAAGGCAAAACGTAGTAGTTCAAGAATTCCTGTCCACTTGCGATAGCCGGTACGGTGCCATGCCAGCCAGCACATGACGCCAGTCACAGTTACCAAAACCAGTCCCAAAACCAAGATGGTTCCGGTTGGAAGAAATGATAGACCTTGATGGCTCTGCATTACAAAGACTCCTGTTTCATGTTGCCACTGGCCATGGAGAANTCATTGAAACGTTGCTGTGCAACTTTTTTCTCTGGCATACACAGTGCTGCTTCCAGAATCAATGCTAGCACCATAGTNATGAGGAATATGCGCCAGATCTCATTGGCTAAGGAGGAGGTGTTTCCAACCGAATCATCGATCCGCTGATACGGTAATCCATCGAACAGTTCATCTACCGTTCCTACTCGGGTGGTCTTGGAATGGTCTTCGTCCAAGCTACGGTTTACCGCGGCCCAATATCCCTCATTCTGGTAGACCCCAGCATGTAGTCCGTGCTGCGATATGCTAGGAGCGTTTTCTATAGGTGCTACCAATTTCCACGGGGTGTGGCCTGCCAGTACGTCGGGAGCTGCATNATGTTGCGAAGCAGGAGATAGTGAGCGGCTAGCTTCGGCCAATGCCCGTTGCAACATTACATAAAATACCACACCGTCACGTTCGAGGGAAGAAAACTGTGCGGTAGGTAGAGTACTACAGAAATAAACGCCACCGCGATCGGTGGCGACCCGAACCAGTAGAGGTTTGTCATCTCCAAGCCTTGCCAACGGTGTGCCAGGATTTTCGGCTTTGAGACTCTCGATAGTACGGTATCGATAGGTTCGAAGTTCGTTCAACGGCAAAGGATCCCCGCTCCCCACATGGGCAAACAGGTCGGCATTGCCGCGCCACCACGCCACCTTGCCTCGATCCTGTTCGGGCTTTTGCCAATTACCCCAGCTTGAGTTGAATAGTTTCTCGCTCCCACTTTGGGTAGGAGGGAAAAACATAACCACACGGCCGGAGTTGACGAAACTCTCAATTTGCTTTGCCAAGAGACCACTGGGCAAAGGGGCTTGCCAGATCAACAGCCCTGTACTTTCCCAATCGATCTCAGTCACGCGAGATAGAGGGATTACTTTGGCACTGTGTTGCAAATGCGACTCCGTTGGAATGCCAAGCCCGCGACGAAAAGCTTTACCTGTTTTGGAGGTGTCTGTGACGATGATGGCTTTTCGAACAGGGGGTTCTGAAAAGACAAAGTAAAACCGATTGTCTAGTGGATTTGAGTCACTGGGCAAAGCAACCGATCCCCATCCCGATCGAAGCTTACTGTCGATAGGAATACGGTGCCCTTGCAATGAGGCACCTTGTGCGTCCAACTCCACGTCGATTACGGAACGAACGTTGTTGACCTCGAGCTCGATTGGAATCCGCCGTGCGACATTACTCGTCTGGGTTTGCTGGTTCTCGGTCCGTAACAATACATCAAGAATTAATTCATCCCGGTTCCTGGTTTGGCGCCGTTTCACATTGGCCACGCGTATCGATAAATTATTCGAAGGCTGATCTGTATAGGAAAGCAGAAAGTGGTGCACACCTTTCAACTGAGCAAATTGCTCGCGTATCGCGGCCCAGCGACCACTGTCGGGGNCCCAATCATTCTCGTTCAAGTCTGAGCAGATCCAGATATCGGCTCGGCCCGATTTGTTGGCNTTCAGATACGCCAGTGCCGNCTCCAGCATCCCCGGAATATCCGTGCTGGTGGCAGTTGCTTCCGTGATAGGCAGGCCAATCAGAGCCTTTGGTGATTCAATGGGATGAGTTTCACCATTGGTGCTATCAATCAAAATCAATTGGCTTCCATAATCTCGTTTTTCCAGGAGCTCCGCTAGTTTTTTAAGGGCAGTAGACCTTTTTGACTCGCCTGTTTGAATATCCTGTGTTTCCATGCTGGCTGAGCGGTCCAGAAGAATCAGTGTCGCATCAGGTTTTCCCATCCCAACGCCGCTCATCCAGCCACTGGCCAATGGGCGGCTGAAGGCAAAGATCATCGCTCCTATCGCTGCTATTCGCATCAGCATGATCAGCAAGTAGCGAAGGCGTGCCATGCCCTTGTGCATACGCTTTGCACTCACCAGGAACATCATTGCTGCCCACTGGACAGTCCGATGCCGATGTTGATTGATCAAGTGAATCAGTATTGGAAGAGCCATTAAGGGCAATGCCGCCAAGATAAGTGGATTCAGGAAACTCATACTTGTTGTATCCGTGTCGTCTGAAACAAATCAGAGTTATTTCTTCTTNGGTTTTCGTCCAACNAGGAAACGAGCGAGAATTTCGTCCACCGGATCACGTAAATTTACACGATGATAATCGATGGCCGCATCGAGCATCACTGTTTCCAGATCAGCAAGATAGCCTGTGATNGCCTGTTGGTATTGCTTGCTTACTAAGCTTGGGTCGGCCATAATTGGAACGCCACCTTCCATGTCGACGAAACGCGTTGGCCGATCGAAATCAAAGTCAACTTCACTTTGATCTAATAAGTGGAAGGTTACGACATCGTGTTTTCGAAATCGTAGATGTTGAAAGCAACTGTTCAGGATGTCGGGTTCGATGTACAGATCGGATATCACAACNACCAGTGCTCGCTGGTCTATGCCTTCGGCTGCCTTGTGTAAAGATTCGGCCAGCCCTGTTTCTCCTTCAGCCTTTATCTCAGCTAGTTCGTCGAGTACTATTCGCAAGTGCGTTGCATTNCGCTTGGGCTTGATTTCTGTGTGAAAGTTTTTGCCGGCACAGTACAGGCCTACAGCGTCACCTTGACGTGACGCTAGGTAGGCCAAGGTTCCTGCCAGNGATTTTATGTAGTTGATTTTTGAAATACCGTCAACGGTGAAATTCAATGAACCACTGGTATCGACGATCAAACAAAGGCGCAGATTCGTGTCGGCCTCGAATTCCTTAATGTAGAAACGGTCCGAGCGACCCCAGGCTCTCCAGTCCATGCGGCGGATGTCGTCGCCGGGAACGTATTTGCGGTACTCGGCAAATTCCAAGCTCGATCCGCGGACCGAGCTTCGGTGTCGGCCTGAGACACTACCGAGCATAGGAATGCGTGTATGTAACCCTAGGCCCGAGAGACGGGCTAGAACCTTGGGGTCGATGAAACTGTGTTGGCTGTTAGTTTTGTCGAACACTTTTGGCTTATCCTTCCGCCTCTATTTCTTCGATCAGGCGGCGAACGATCTGTCGGCTGTTAATACCCTCCGATTCGGCACCAAAAGAGGTGATTACTCGATGCATTAGGACCGGTTCTGCCACTGCGACTACGTCTTCCAGTCGCACCATGTAACTTCCGAGCAAAGCGGCACGGGATTTTGCCCCCAAAATCAGGTATTGCACCGCCCGCGGGCCTGCACCCCAGCTGATCAGTGCCTTGGTCCATTCGGGCGCTTCTGGGCCGGAAGGTCGCGTGCGTCNCACTAGATGCGCCGAAAACTCGTAGATGTGGTCTGGTACTGGGACACGTCGTACCAGGTCCTGAAACGTTTCAACCCGTTGACCGTTAATGATATGTTTTAGTTTGGGAGGAGGACCTCCCGTGGTCAAACGAGCAATCGCGATTTCTTCGTCTAGTTCCGGATAGTTCACCTCAATCATGAACATAAAACGATCGAGCTGTGCCTCGGGCAAGGGATAGGTGCCTTCCTGTTCGATCGGATTCTGTGTGGCTAGTACAAAGAAAGGCTCTTCCAGCGTGTAGGTTCGACCTACTATGGTTACACGATGCTCTTGCATGGCTTCGAGCATCGACGCCTGTGTCTTGGAAGGAGCTCGGTTGATCTCGTCGGCTAGTACGATGTTGGCAAACATCGGCCCCTTTGCGAACTCGAATTCTCGGCGTCCGTTGCCGGTTTCCTGTAGAATGTCAGTGCCGGTGATATCCATGGGCATCAGGTCCGGCGTGAATTGAATTCGGCTGAAACCCAAGTCCATGGTTTCGGCTACACGGCTGATCAGCAGCGTCTTGGCCAGACCAGGGACACCCATCAGCAATGCATGGCCACGGGCGAACAGACAGATAGCAAGCTGTTCGATTACCGATTGCTGGCCTACAATGACCTTGCCCAGTTCTTCGCACATCTGTTGATAGCTTTGCCTCAGTTCATCAATCGCGGCAACATCGTCTGCATGCATTTGGTCGCCAGTTTGTGTGGTTGTCATTTGATTCCTTTAATATAGTCTAAATTACATTGTGGCTAATCTGTTAGGTAATGGATTAATTCTGTTGTGGCAATTAGGTCTCTATTGGTAACTTCCCTTTTCCACTTAAGACGACGGCAAAAGTAGTAAGTTTATCTGAATCGCGTACAGATTAACGTTCTTGGATCTCACATATTTCCAATAGCCGTTGAAAGCATAGACAACTACATATTTGTTCCATGCTTTACTAATCTACCAAAGAGTTTTCATTTTTCCCCAACTGGTCAGCATCTTATTGGTAGACTGAACAGACACTTCATCATCGCCCACCTTTAGGTTCAAGCTCTCCACGCCCACCAGTTTGCCATACGGTTCTCCCGCTACTTCCTTATCCGTGTTATCGGCAGATAACCAGATCGGCTTGACTATGCTGTCTCCATCAGTCAGTTGGATATTATCTACCAACATGCTGAACAATCCTTTGGGGGCCGAATCTACTTTGGTACCCACTGTGATAGCAACTATCTTCTTGCCGGAAATCGGATCCAGAGCGATCCGCTGGTGCGACCACTGGCTCTTAGNNNCTTCCTGTTGACGCATACCTTGGACAACCCCCGTCGGCCCGAGAACCGTACCATCAGCCGTGTGGACGTAAGCACCACCAACCTTCAAAGAACTCAAGNGGGAGAATTTTACCTGGTACTCNANAAAGGTCCCAGCTTTAGCTGCCATACCGGCTGAGTCTTTGTAAACCGTCGTTAACGCTGTCACCGGTCCCCCATCAGCGGAGATAACCGTATTGATATTCAGCGATTTTCCACCATCGGCTCGCTGTGTGATTACCGGTTTCTTGGGTTTTGCTTGACCTGTCACCTGTCCGTGTTGCTTGAGGGTAGCTAGTTTATTAGCCTTAGCATCGGATAACATTACATTAGCTAGCTTGATGGTCGAGTCCTTATTTGCTAATACTTTGAAAGTAGCTATTGCCAATGTGCCGTTGGCACTTTTGGCGTCGCCGGCTAGAGAGGTGGCAGCGAACAAGACAGAATCAGGAGAGACTATCGGAGGAACAGTAAATGCGCCAGGCGGAAGGTAACCTCCATTCTTGATGATCACATATTCCAAGGCACTCTGATCATAAGCCAGCGATAATTGGTAGCCAGCCACCGATTTGCCTCCAGTTATTGCAACTTTGATTTTCAGCTCTTCCCCAGCTTCTGGTGAGGCTACTGTGGCAGGATCGATTGAGACTTTGGTACTGATTAGATCGTTACCTCTTGGTCGCTCCGGCTCAGGTCGTAGATTATCATTACCTCTTGGTCTCTCCACTTCAGGCCGCTGGTTATCGTTACCCTTTGGTCTCTCCACTTCAGGCCGCTGGTTATCATTACCTTTTGGCTGTTTCACCTGAGGTCTTTGTCTAGGCTGCGGTTCAACGTCAACAGCCTGAACGGTGGTTAAACTCAGCATAGCTAACCAAGACAGCGCTATAATTCCAAGCAAAGCTTTTTTGCAAAACTTTTTTGTCACTTTTGTGCCTCCAAATCTAATTTGTATCTATTTATCTTCTGTTAAAAGCACATGGCTCAAATGCTTCTTGATCAATAATTCTGTGAGTGGAACTAGTAATTATGGTGAATCCTTATCTCTTTTTTTTGCCTTGACGCAAGATTTCCGCCGAACCGATGTCGTGTACCCTCTTGAGGTCTTTGTCGAAACGCTTGATCTGACCGCTTACGATCAGTTCATTGAAGTACAGACCGTAAGTCATTCTTCGTTGACGAGTACTTTTTTCAGGGCGGAGGGTCTTACCCTCCCCGCGTTCGAGCATCGCCTTCAACCTCGGCATCAATTGAGCTTTGGGGGTTCGGCCGAGAGTTCGGTCTTCTTTGAGTAACTTTTGGTACAGTGCTTCAAGTTGTTCTTCTTCCGTTGGCGACCGTTCGCCTTCGTGGGCCTTGATGCCAGCCAGTACATTGTCTTTGGTGATCTTGCCACTCTTGACGGCGCCCGCAACAGCAGGATTTGCTTTCAAATAAGCCTCGTACCTAGCACCCCAGTCAATGTTTTTCGGGAAGACGATTTCGTAAAGCTCTGCGGCTTGTTTCTCTTTGAGTTTGTCTGCGTCTATCATCACTTCGAGCGTAATTTTCAGAGCGTGCTTAGCGCGGGCTTTGTCGTAGCCTGACGCATGCCCCTCCCGTTCCTGTATTGTTTCGCCTACAAGAATCATCCATTCTAGATTCTCCCTCGCAATATTTTGAGCTTGGATATCCCTCGCGACTTCAGGGGTCTCTCTCAGAAATTCATCAACTTTCTTTTGTATCGTAGCCGCGTTCTGCGGTTCGTTCTGAGCATCTTTCTTCTCTACGCTCCGCTCTGCTTCGTCCTCGCGCAGCATGTGTTCCAGACGGGGACGCAGTTGCTCAAAAGTAACTCCCCGCTCCTTCAAGCCTGGATTTTCGCGCAACATTTTGTCGTATAAAGCTTTGAGCTTTTCATCTTTGGATGGCTTATTTTCTGTCCTTCGAGCTTTGATCCCAGCTAGTACGTTTTCTTTGGAGATTTTGCCAGATTTTACCGCCTTAGCAACTGCTGGATTGTTCTGCAGAAATTCTTGGTATTCTGCTCCGTTTAGGAGTTCAGCAACCTTGGCTCTGCCAGCTTCAACCCTTTTCCGATCCAGTTTTATTTTCAACAAACTAGCAACAGACTCAGTGGTACCCCAATCGACTTTCAGGTGATCTCTTGGTGTGTCGCCGTCTTCATCCTTGGTATTGACATTAGCTCCTTTCTGAACTAATAGCTCAGTAACCTCATATTGCCCTAGAAAAGCGGCAGTATGCAATGCAGTGCCTCCGTCTCTATATTTGGCGTTAACATCAGCACCCTGCTGGATAAGGAACTCAACCATTTGGGTTTGATCTTGAAGTATGGCAAAAGCCAAAGGGGTGATTCCGAGGCTACCATCATCCTTGGTGTTGATATCTATGCCTTTGGCTAAATGTTCCTTGAGAGATTTAAGGTTGCCCTCGGCGGCAGCGCTCCAAATTGAGTTGGCTTGTGGTTTTAAACCATCGAATTCTTCCGACGGCATAACAGCTGGATCGGCTGGTTTTGTCTCCCACTTAGGCTTCCTGTTGGCAATTTCTTCTGTGATATCAGTACGACGTTGGCTGAACAGCGAAAGCTGGAGTAGTGGTTGCGATGGAATTAACTGGGCTGCAGCTAGCAACGGCAGGGCCGTGAGTAGCAGAGATGTCGTTGCCACAAGTAATCGCCGGCTTAGTTGCAAATCGAGTCGTCGATCTTTGTTCAAGATATTCTTGACGCGGAATTCCAACTGGGACGGTTGCGTCAGCGTCAAGGCCAAAGATGTAGATGATTGCTGACGGTCCAGATTCAGTAAGCAATCAGCATACTTTTTTCTGGCCTTTGCCAACTGTATCACCCAATCATCGCAAATCCTTTCTCTCAGGTCATATAATTGGCGGTGAACCAAATAACTAGCGGGATGGAAAAAGAAAACAGCGCTGACTAAATGACTTAGGAGGTTGGACCACCAGTCCCACCTGCGTACGTGGGCCAACTCATGAATGGCCACCATTTCAAACTGCTTTAAATCAATAGTTGGTGGAATCAGAATCTTGGGTGAATACCAACCATAAGAGATAGGAGACTCGATTCGCTGGCTAACATAGACCTTAACTGGGTGTGTAACGTTCAATTTGTGGGCTAGTCGTTGGCAGACTACCTGATAACTGTTATCCGCCATCAGCGTGGAGCGTGTCAAGTATCGTAATCCTATCAGACCAATAAATACCTTGGCCAACATCAGCATGGCACCAAGAACCCAGATTAACATCAACACTTCCGACCATCGTCGATAGACGGGCAAAGGTTGAGCTTCTTTACCTGATGACTTTAATCCAGCAACAGGCACATACTGATCATCTACCGCAGAACTCAAGCCCGCTGCTAGACTATCCAATGGTGTATCCGCCACTGGTGATGCCACTAATTCAGAATGACTTGGCAGAATGGGAAAAGGAGAAATCGAGTGCACTGGAACCAAGAGGTTCAAGATAAATAAAACTGGCAGGCTGATTAAGGTCAGCATCCATAGATGATGGGAAATGGTGGGTGCATTTTTCAGTCTTCTGCTCACCAACCAAATGACGCCTATTAACAGCGTCCACTGCCAGGAGCAATTCAGTAGTGAAATCAAGATTTGTTTATTCATCATCTTCCCCTTGAGGTTGATAATCTTGAATTAGTTGCTGCAGGCGGTTGTGTTCCTCTGCGCTGGTTTGCTTGACTTCGAGTAAGGTATTGACCAATTTCTCAGCCGAGTTTTCAAACAATCGCTCCAAGATATCGCTTAACATAGAATGGGTAATTTCTTTTTCCTCGACCAGTGGTTTATAGCAGAAGGTTCGTTCTATCACCGTGTAGGACAAAAAGTTTTTCTTGGCTAGGTTTTTCATGGTGGTGGCCACGGTGGTATAAGCCAGCTTACGGTTGATATTGTCCAGCACATCGTTAACTGTAGCCTGTCCTAACTTCCAGACCTCTTTCATCACTTCCAGTTCTAAATGGTGTAATTTGTTATCTTTCATCTGATACTACTATCCTCATCTAATTTATCTGACATCATGACTGGTCGAAACCAGAATTGTAGGGGAGAGCTCATCTACCCGGTAATACTATTGAAGAGTACTATTGAATAGTACTATGTGTATAATTATACGCGATTGTAACTTAGGTTGTCAAACGAAAATGTGTTTTTTAGGAGAGAGATGGCATTACCCAAATCATCAAAACTGACTAATACCGATGAACTGGTTGCCAGACAGCATCCGACCGGTGGTAGATTTGAATACTATTGCTCTGGTTACCGATCCCCCTATCGCCATGGTCTCGTTCACCAGATGCGGTAAGCAAGCCATAAGGTACTCTTTCTTGATTCCGCCCGTTTCAATCGCAGTCTTGAGGGCCCAGATTTCCCCCCCAACATCTGCTGATATCGTTTTTCAAGATCGACTTCGCCGTTTTTAATCGCTTGTTTAACTCGTGGATTTTTCTTTAGGAACTTTTCGTATGATTCTTCCAAAGTTTCTTCACTGAATTCAACTTTACTTTTCTCTTTTTTCTTTCCCACCTTGAGTTCGTTCTCGATCGTGCTTAGTCCGGCTCGTGACAAGCGAAGCAGTTTTTTGACAGGTCTTGACGCTTGGTTTCTGCCTCCCCGAGGTCGTACACCTTCTGCATGTCTTTGTCGAAACGCTCGACCTGGCCCCTTTCGATCAACCCATTGAAATACAGACCGAACGTCATCATTCTTTGACGGGTACTCTTTTCAGGACAGAGGTTCTTGCCTTTGCTGCGTCCGAGTATCCCTTTCGATTGAGGCATCAATTCTGCTTTGGGAGTCCGGCCGAGAGTGGGTTCGTCTTTGAGCAGTATTTGATGGAGTGCTTCGAGTTGTTCTTCTTCCGTCAGCTCCTTCTCGCCTGTTAGCGACTTGAAGCCCTCGATCATATTTTCCTTGGAGATTTTGCCACTTCGGAGGGCTGCTCCTGTCTCTGATTCGGGTGTCGCTCGTCTCCTCGCTGCGCGAAGCTGACGGAGCCGACTAAGACGGAAAATGTGAGTGTTATGGCCAGTGCGATGGGGATTCGATTTCCGTTCTGCTCCTTGCTGTGAAAGGTAGCAGTCGAACGCCTTGTGCCGTTTCTAATCTAGGTTCGTGTTTTAATACGGACGACACACGAAGTGTACCAGCTACTTTATTTCTTCAAATGGCAGATTCAACTTTAATTCTTTTGCCCGATTTAAAATTTCCCGTTGGACTTTAGAGTCCAAAGCTCGAAACTTTTGACTTTGAATCGCCTGATGAGTCTGGGATTCAGAAGTTGTGCGTAAGTAGTTGATCCAGCCTTCGACTTGCTGTTGTGTTTTTGTTTCCCTCACTGCCACTACTTTTATTATTATATTTCAGACCAGCTTTATTGCCTTTGTTCTGTTTTCTACCTGTTGCCAAAAGATTTTTCCAATTAGGAGGATTATCGATGATCCTTTGGGTCTCAGACCGCCGGGCCTTCACAAAATTACGCACCAGGTTGAGCGATGTAGTGAAATCTGCTGGATTCCCTTTCCAATCCTTGGCCGTGGTATACCAGAGGTCGGCGGCAACCACAGGAGTAAGCTGTGTCTCTAATCGGTTTATCTCTGCTAAAATCGCGCCCTCGTTCCAGACATCGGTAAGAAGGGTACGTAAGGCATCGAAGTACATTTTCCTTCCCTGCGGTAGGCTGTAGAGTCGGCTGGGTAACGCTGTTTGTATATCCCCGGTAGCTTATAACTTGAAGGAATGAATGTCTTGTCTACGCCCCAGGGAATAGCGTACATCTTATCCGNACCTGGATCAAAATAGACGAAGTAGTTATTACCCTTGTTGGTGAAACCGTCGGCGTGGGTCAGCAGAACCTCCAGAGCCCAGTATGTACAGAAAGCTTCCANATCCNCCAGTTTGGAGATTTCTTCCATGAACCGATCATCGGGTAGTGCTAGAGTTTTCGTGATGGCTTTGATCCGAGTTTTTTCCTTATCAGAGCTCTTGGTTTTATTCTCGAAGGTATTCATCCATTCCTGTCGAAAGTCGCTCATTGCACCTTCGTATAGGTCACCCTTGCTACTGGTAAAATGCTGGAGTAGGAAAGGCTTCTTGATTGGTTCCACGTTGATAGGCCCAGATCTTCGCCATTGACTCGAACTATGGCGAAGTTACAGAGGGGCGCGGGCATGCCAGCCTTGCGGAATAAGCCATAAGTCAGATATTGCTTAATGAATGACGGGTCTGAGACGTTGTTGTTGAGAATCATACGTTCCATGCCAAAGGCCAACTGCTCTTCTATGTATTTATCGAATTTTAACTTAAGGGCTGGCTTTTCGCTGTTGACGGACCCAACCAACCCTTTCGAATGCCTACATTTTCAAGCACAGTACCGTTCACAGTAACGCTGGCAGCCTTCTTCCAGCTGTAGTTGCGCCTGTCTGTGCGAACGAACTCCCAGTCGGCAGGCGCCATCTGGATCTCGATGGAAACGAGCTTGTTAGGGTTGAATAACCCTTGGCTGAAATCAGCCGACTTACTAGAGGTTAGGCCTTTTTCTATTACACTCTCGGCTAAAGCAATTTGGGAAAAGNTTATCAATCCCGCTAAAGCCAATCCAGCCAAGCAAGACATCAATTTCGGGCTCATTGTATTTACTCCTTTATGGATATTACTTGGCTAATCCAATTATTTACATTATTCAAACCCAGCCTGATCCTTCCACAGTCCCATCAGTTATTGGCTGCAGGAGCACTATCTTGAAGATTTGGCTTTGTTTATATCCTCATCCTTTGTATTCATAAGCCATTTGTGTTGTTGGTATTGGACTCTATTTTTCTAAGACTTTCTTTGTTTTTTCAACCACTAGATTCAATTTTAATTCCTCTGCCCGATTCAAAATTCCCTCTTTAATTTCCAAGGGCAGAGCTTGAAATTTCTGGCTTTGGATAGCTTGGTGGGTTTGCTGCTCAGAAGCAGTGCGAAAAT
>PBXZ01000020.1:0-42138 GCA_002729415.1 Candidatus Poribacteria bacterium
ACCAAACTTACAGAAGGAGGAAGCTTTCAGTCAGTTTAGGTCAAAGTGTTGAACGAATGATTTATAATCTGGCGATGAACCATTTCTATCCCAGGCAGGTAGTTAGGCCTTTTTATCAACGAATCTTTCCTATGCCGGGTGATGTCGGTAGCGACCTTTTAGCAGTTGCCTATGCCATAGACTATGCCAAAAAAGCCGGCGGTTCGGCTACTGATAGCCATGACTTGATTGAACGGGCTCGAATTTTAATTGGCCAGTTAATTTCAACTCAGAATGGGGATGGTGGATGGTCTCGGGCGAAAGGTGAAAGTGATTCATTAGTAACTGCTCAGAACTTTTGGGCCTTGTCGGAAGCTAAAAGAGTTGGGCTTATCTTTGAAGATCAAGTTGTTACAAACGCAACCAGGTTTCTTGAGAATGCCTTTGTTAGTGCTAATCAGGATGATGCATCTAAGGTAGTTCTCCTTCATGCCCTTTCGACCGTTGGCAAGGCGGATTTCGCCTATGCCAACCGGCTTTATCGACGTCGGCGTAATATGGACCACAACCGATTAGTCTATGTAGCTCTGACGTTTGCAAACTTGAGTCGAAATCAGGTTGCCAAGGAATTGCTAGATCTGATTATTCCAAATCTAATTCTGCCTCCAAAATCTGATCGAATGATTGATATAGAAGCAGTTGGTTTGACACTGTTAGCGATTCAGAAGATAGATCCAAGTTCTTCTTGGATTGCCAAATCGGTCGATTTTTTGATTTCCCGAAGACAATTTTACGGTTTTATGCCGTATCGAGCAAAAGGTGTGATCGTTGCTGCACTAGCTGTTTTTTATCAACAGACTCAATTTGCATCCGATGATTATCGCTTAACTGTTTTTGTTAACGATCAGGAAATTCAAGCCACTGAGATGAGAAATCAAGCCCCGAATCAGATTATTGAAGTCCCCGTTACCAACTTGGTTGATGGCAGAAACAAAGTTCAGTTTCAAATTGATGGACGTGGTCGTTACGCATATATAGCTACGCTGAGTGGCTTCTCAGGTGAAATTGATGATCCGAAATCTTGGGATAAACCGCACGTTGTTAGCCGCGACTACTATCATGTCCCACTGACACACCGTGGACGTTCAATTGGTGTCGATAGCTCAACCAAACTCACTCAACTTCCGAGTGGGGACCGAACACAGGTATCAGTTGACATAAAGTCTGGTTACCAAGATCAATATCTAATCGTGGACGAGTTTTTTCCGGCTGGAACAACTTTGGTCAAAGATTCGATTTCCGGTAATTTTAAGCATTATGAGATTGGTGATGGCGTAATTCGGCTTTATTATCCACCAAAGCACTATGTCAATGATTTTCGCTATCAATTGGTTAGTTATTCTCCGGGGATCTTTCGCGTTCTACCGACTGTGATTCGTTCTGCCGATCAATTAGGTAGAATGCGTGTCGGATCTACATCCACGTTTACTGTTTTAGCACCGGGTGAAAAATCTATAGATCCTTATGAGATGAACGATGGAGAACTTTATACGCTAGGTAAAGCTAATTTCGAAGATAAACATTTTTCAGAAGCACTCCCGCTATTGGCTAAACTCCGTCAACGGAATCCATCATACCAAGAGAAAGAGATAGCACAAATGTTGCTCTGGATCTATGCTATGGATAGGCACTACGATGCCCGAAAAGCAATTGATACTTTCGAAGTGTTACGTGAGAAACAACCGGATCTCTATATTCCGTTTGAAATTATACGGGTGGTGGGCAAAGCCTATCGTGATCTAGGGGAGTTTGAACGGGCATCATTAGTATATAGTGCTATCATTGATGCCAGTTTCGCTAAGGACTCTAATATCAGTGCTGTAGTGCAGGATGAGGGCCAGTTTTTACAATCAATAGAGTTTATGCAGTCTCTATGGCATGACTACCCTGATACAGCTATAATCATCTCTGCTTACTTTGCAATTTCCCAGTCGCTTTACGACAAAGTGCCATCTATAGATCGACTTGATCCACTAGTTTCGAAAAGGGATCTATTGGAAATGACGGCTGCTATATTGCGTCAATTTTCTACCCTTTATCCCGTTAATCCACTTGTTGATGATGCTACACTTTCATTGATAAATGTGTTGCTAGATGTGGAAGACTTTCAACAAGCTATTCAATTGGCTAAGGTTGGCCAGAGTCGCTATCCGAAGAGTAGCTTTCTCAGCAGTTTTCAGTATGCCGAGTCACTGGGGTTCTTTTCTATGCGCAAGTACGCTCAGGCTATTACCTCAGCGCAGGTGGTTGCCAATGGGAATAGCGATGATAGAGATTTAGCCCGCTATATTCTGGGACAAATATATCATGCGCAAAAAGATCCGCAACAGGCTATCAATTGGTACAGCCAGGTGAAGACAACTTATCCTGATGCCAAAGAGTCAATTGATTACTTTGAACAAAAACGGGTTTCTTTACCAGAAGTAACGTTCAAATATCCCAGCGAAAAGGCCGAACTTCAACTGACGTATCGAAACATTAAAGAAGTTTCCATCCAAGTATATCAGGTGGATCTAATGAAACTGTATCTGCGCCAAAAGAATCTGAGCCAAATCACAGAGGTTAAACTCGCTGGTATTGAACCCCAGTTTACTGAAAACTTCACCCTGGGTGATGGCAAAGATTATACTGATAAAACACAGCCAATCAAGCTGTCGATGAAAGAAGAAGGTGCGTATTTGGTTATCTGTCGAGGGGATGATCTTTTTACCAGTGGATTGGTACTGATTACGCCGTTACAGATCAAAGTCCAAGAAGATCAAATCAGCGGTCGCGTTCGGGTGAATATCAAGAACGAAAATACGGGAGACTATGCTTCCAAAGTCCACGTCAAGGCTATTGGTACAGAGAACGACAAATTCATATCTGGAAAAACGGATCTTCGAGGGATTTTCATCGCCGATGGTATACGTGGTCGATCAACCGTTATTGCACGCTCAAATAAGCATCGTTACGCTTTTTATCGAGGGACTCAAGCTATTGGTACGCAACGAAGATCTAAAGGAGAACGACAACGCGTTGTTCCATCTCCTCAACGGTCGACCGATTACCGGATGAACCTCAGGATGAGGAGTAAGAAAATCCAATCGTCCAACATAGAGCAATTCGATCAGATGCGTCGCAGTTCTCGGACAGGTGTGCAAGTGCAGAACGCACGTTGATGAGGGCTTATTAGCAAGGAAGTTTATGAAAATACTATGTGCTAATGTTGGAAGTACATCTTTCAAATACGAAATTCTTGATCTTGATCACTCTATTTCAATTGTGAAAGGGAATATCGAGAGGATTGGAAACCACCCCTCTTACTTTACACACTTGGGGTCGTCAGGTACACCTGTCACTGGAGAAATTGATGTGCCTGATCACAGTGCGGCAATACAATATGCCATCGCTCGAATTGGGGATCTCAGTGGACTGTCAGGTGTCGGTTTTAAAACTGTTTTTGGGAAAGGGATCTGGCGATCGGCTTTGATTGATGATACTGTGATTCAAGCGTTGATAGACTATATTCCTTTGGCCCCGCTTCATAATCCGGCTTATGTTGCTTCAATCCGTGCTTTTCAAGATTTACTTCCGAAGATGCCGTTGGTAGCCGTTTTTGAAACATGGTTCCATCAAACTATTCCTGATTATGCTTACGATTTCGGAGTACCTCGCCCCTGGGTAGAAAAATATGCCGTTAGACGTTACGGTTTTCATGGGGCATCGCACCGCTGGATCTCCGAACGTGTACCACGATTGATCACCAGGTCATCAGAAGGATTACGAATCATCTCATGCCATCTTGGTGGGAGCTCTTCTTTATGCGCTATAAAGAGCGGTCAATCAATTGATACTTCAATGGGTATTTCAACCCAATATGGTGTTATTCAGTCTACTCGCACTGGAGACCTTGATCCGTTTGCTGTGTTGTACGTAATGGATCAGGAACAATGGGATATTAAAGAGATTACGCGTCAATTGATGGAAGAATCCGGCTTGAAAGGAGTTTCAGGTACTAGTGGCGATTTGCGTGATGTAGAAGCAGCAGCTAACGAGGGTAACGACAATGCGCGCTTGGCTATGGAGACCTTTTTCTATGGTGTCAAAAAACAGATTGGTGCTTACATCGCTGTTCTAGGTGGTCTGGATGTCATTGCCTTTACTGGTGGTATTGGTGAAAAGAGTGTTACCGCACGGGCACAAATCTGTTTAGATCTGGATTGGTTAGGTATTGAACTCAGTGCAGAAAAAAATCAACGTCATATGGGTGAAGGTGAAATATCGGCCGACTCCAGCCGAGTAAAAGTTTTGGTAATCCCAGCAAATGAAGAGATTATCGTTGCGCGAGAAACAGCCAACGTGGTCAAAAAAAGGATAACAAATGCTAGTTGATTCTCACGCCCATATTCAGCTGAGTCAATTTGATTGGGATCGCCATGATGTGTTACAGCGTGCGCAATCAGCTGGTGTCGAGCAGATTCTAGTAATTGGCTTCGATCTGAAAACAAGTCAACAAGCTGTTGAATTGGCCATAAACACTGAAAAACTTTGGGCTACTGTTGGTATGCATCCGCATGATGCCACAGATCTAACCGATACGGTTATGGATACTTTTCGGCAATTGGCAGATCATCCTAAAGTAGTTGCTTTAGGCGAAATGGGGTTGGACTATTATCGGGATCTATCACCTAGATCAGCCCAAAAAACTGCATTTGAGCGGCAACTTGATCTGGCTGAGGAGCTTGACATGCCGATTATTGTTCATAACCGTGATGCATACCACGATATTTTACCTATTCTCCGGCCTAGGAAAGGACGAATTGTTGGCGTTTTGCACAGCTTTTCAGGTGATGTTGAGTTTATGCAAAAGGCACTTGACATCGGATTTTATATAGGGATCGGTGGGCCTGTAACCTACAAAAAGTCTGACGATCTACAAACTGTTGCTAAGCAAGTTCCTGCCAACCGATTGTTAATTGAAACCGATTGCCCATGGTTGGCTCCACAGTTTCGGCGTGGTAAACGCAATGAGCCCTCTTATGTCAAATCGGTGGCTGAACGGATCGCCGAATTACGGGGTACATCTCTTGAGGAGATTGGACGGATAACAACGCAGAACTTTGTTGCTTTGTTATCCAAAATCAATAAAGTTTAATGCTGGTGAGATAAGGAATGAGAAAAGTTATAATTTATAAAACTATTATTATTTTATTGCTCTGTTTGCTTGGATGTGGTCCAGATCGTAGTACTCCTCGCTCAAATCAGAATACCACCCTTGCAAAACAAAACCTGGAAGAGACTTTGACGCCCACGTCCAATCCGTCAAAGTATGATCAAAAGCAGAACGATAGCAATAAACATACAAGTCAGTTACAGGTCGTGCCTCAGTTGAGTTCGAGGGAGACGACTCAAACTGATTCAGAAAAACCTATGATTGCCGATAAAAAAGATAGGCCAAAAACTATTGATCAGGATAAAAGAATTGTTATTTCCTCTCCATCGAACGGAAAAACCCCTTTTTCTGATGGACTGGCAGCAATAAAAGTAGGCAAAAAGTGGGGATTCATTGATGATGATGGTAAGATGATAATCCAACCACAGTTTGAGGAAGCAAATTCCTTCTCAGAAGGATCTGCCAAAGTGAAATTTAATGGACAATGGGTACGCATTGATAAAACAGGTACAATCACCGGCCAGGTAGAGTAGAAGGTCTCTAATTCTAGAAGAAAAACCATTGTTGGAGATGTTTACAGTCAAAATTCAAAATCATCTTAAATTCTGAAAGAAATGATGAAAATAGGGAGACTCAATGACTCAAAACCTGAACCCTGTAACTGTTGGTATAACTGGCGGTTCGGCATCCGGAAAGTCAACATTGGCTAAACACATTGCTAATGAACTAAATGGACATAAATCCGTTATTGTCAATCAAGATTTGTACTTCAGGGATTATGCCGAGTATTCACCTGAAGAGCGTGAAAAGGTAATTACTGCTAATCATCCTGACGGTATTTGTTGGGATGTGTTGATCAACCATATAAACAAACTTGTTTCTGGAGAGCCTGTAACTGTGCCTGCGNCTGGTACACGNGCGGCTCTTGGTAACCGCCCGCAAGATAAACTTGAAACAGGAGATTTGATTATTTTAGAAGGTCACCTGATTTTCTGGAATCAGCAGATCCGTGATTTAATGGATCTAAAGCTATTTATTGATGTTGACCCACATGAACGTGTGCTAAGACGTTTACTTCGGGCTGCCGCAGGAAAAGAAGATGAATACTCAGCCAAAGACCTCCAATGGCAAGTCGAATGGTATCGGCGTGATGTCATTCCCAACTTTCCTGTTTATACTGAGACCTGCAAGCAGTATGCAGATTTGGTCGTTCCCTACCAGAAGCATAATCCTGCGACCTTGCAGATGATTGTGGCAGGTATCAGAGATCGGATTATGAATCGCTGAAAATCTTATGTGGAATCCAAAATTTGTTTCACTCTGCCTGCTATTATTTTTGACGGGTATCACTGTTGCTCCAATTCAGTTTTTTTTCCCGATTTATGTCGAAGAGGAGCTTGGGAAAATGGTCTGGCACGCGGCGGTATTACGTGCTGTTCCAATCGCTATTGGGGGGCTATTTGCTCTGATCGGTGGAGGATTATGCGATAAATTTGGTAAGAAAATGACCTTTCTCATAGGGATGACGGGGTCAATAGTTGTTGGCGGGGTTTTTGTCGTCAAGCTCGATATAATCATCTTATGCATTTTGTGTTATCAAGGAATTGCTGTGGGGCTCCGAACTGCGGGAGGTCAATCGTATCTGATCCAGTCTGTTGACCCGAAAGCATTAGGTTTGGCCACGGCAATTTATTTCCAGAGTAGAAATATTGGGGAAGCAATTGGAAACGCAATTGGCGGAGAATTAATTACGCATTTCGATTATAGTTTCGTTGGCTACACCACTATAATTACCATGAGTATGTTGATGTTTATGGCTATATGGATGCTTCCAACAGATACGCAAAACAAAGAATCGTCTGATATTAAATCGGAAGCAAAGGAAAGTATGACGGTAATGCTGGCGCATTATCAAAAAATGATTCGGAGACCTAGTATACTTATTTTGTGTTGCATCCGGTTTTTTACAACATTCTCGTGGGGTAGCGTGAGCCTGATGATGCCGGTACTGATTAATCGAAACACTAGTCTTAGATTAACTGGTTATTATGGAACAGTAAGTCTGTTTTTTTCAGGTATCAGCTCGGTCTTGACCGGTTGGGTATGTGACAAAATTGGCAGTCGTATACCTGCAATATACATCCATTTCCTGATTTTACTTAGTATTGTTGGTATTGCTAGTTCGGTTAACTCAACTTGGTTGCTATTTATCTCAGGCGTACTGGGAACGGGAACTGCTTGGGCGCTTTCAATCACTATGCCACGTTTTATCAATGAATTTTCAAGTAGTGAAGAGAAAGGNCGNGGGGTTGGGATTACACACCTNGCTTGGAGTGCGGGNTTTATGTCAGGTCAGTTGGTGGGTGGAGCNCTGGAAAGTGTAAATATCGCTCTACCGTTTATAGTTGCTGCTGTAGCTGTTATGGTCTCNACTGTATTTGCATTTGTCCTGATTAGGTGGATACCCGCTAGTGATTGAAGAAATNTTCGATCTNGATTACACTTGTCGAANCCNTATAGTTATGNANGGGTATTCCATNTGTTTTGAGATATAGGTAGGANCNTTGTATAANTCACTGAGACCAAAATCGATAANACTATCATGCTAAAAGGAATTGTATCAGTTCTTCAACTCCCCTTTATTCATCATGATCAAATAGATTATGANAGNCTGGCTAAACTAATTGAAGAANCNATTGATGCGNATGTCAATGGGTTTCTGGTTCCGGCCGTAGCTAGTGAAGTTGCTTATTTAAAACAAACTGAGCGAGAAGAGCTTGTTATCTGGATAGCTCAGCAAGTAGAAGGACGCGTTCCACTTATCATTGGAGCATCATCGGAAAAGATTAAAGATTGTCGTCACTTTGGTCAATTAGCGGAGAGAGTGGATGCTGAAGCGTACCTTGTTGCTGTTCCTAATGTGTTATATAAGGAATCAGACGAGATCGTTCCGTTCTTTCAAAACGTGTCTGATGGCATAAAATTGCCGCTGATCATTCAAGATCTTGAATTTAATGGACCAGGGCTAAACATGGGGACAATCGAAGCATTACGTGAAGGATTGCCAACCTTATTAGGAATGAAGATTGAAACTATACCAGCTGGCCCAAAGTATACGGCCATACGACAAGCGTTTGGAAAAGATTTCTTCGTAGCCGGAGGGTGGGCGATTATGCAAATGATTGAAGCCCTTGATCGGGGGGTAGACGCAATGATACCAGAAAGTTCGATGGTCAAAGTCTATAGCAAAATTTTTCGATATTTTGTCGATGATCAGCGAGTCCAATCTCTTCAGCTGTTTCGAAGATTGTTACCAATCCTAACATTTTCCAATCAGGATTTGGGAACTTCGATTGCCTTTTTTAAGCGTCTTTTAGTGAAAAAAGGAATTTTTCAAAATGCAACTGTTCGAAATCCAGATTGCGCTCTAGATTCCTATCAACTGCGCGTAGCTGATGAATTGATTAACTACTATTTGGATCTTGAAAAGGCCATTAGCTAACTGGATTCAACACATCAAATCCATATGATAAAAATAATCCTACCATTTGGCCTCGTAAGACCACTATCCATCCCATGTGTGTAATAAAAATTAGTTAAAACACCCGTCATGAATTTCTTTTTAGTAGTATTTATAATTATGATTAGTATTGGATTTTTTAGCCTTGCTGTAATCCCAGTTTCATCGGTTGAACTGGTAATTGATGATATGAATGAAATCACAGATTGGACTAATTCCGGTGGTGCTAGTCCGCTGAAACTGAGTTCAACCGATAATCAGAAAACTCATTCCTTTTACTTAGAGAAATTGGATATCAAATCCGACTGGGCAAGATATACCAAGAAACTGAAAACTGGGCAGAATTATTCGAACTATGAGAAAGTTAGCTATTCGGTCTATATACCGGATTCTGAAGTGGTAAAACAGATCTCCACATGGTTCGGCGAGAAAGAGCGTTGGGATACTGGGTTCATCCATTACCAAACCCAAATCAAAAATGGATGGAATTATATTACTCATAATATGTTTATGTTTACCCCAGTAGACGCAAGGTTAAAAACGTGGGAGAAGATCAAATTTATTTCGTTTGAGATTACTACATATTTGCCTACACAGACGTTCGAAGGAATTCTGATTCGCGACCTGCGGCTTATAAACCAGAAAGATACTATATTCCAATTGAAAACTTCCTCGTTGGCCATCTGGAACGATCGACCGTTTTTTCCAATTGGATTTTATAGCGTCTCAAGCGATGTCAAAGAAGATGAATGGATAGAATTAAGTCAAAGTGGGTTTAATCTCATTACTTGTGCAGAATCACACTACTTTAATCAGCTTGTATGTGAAAATGGCGACACATCGAAATGGATTGAATTTTTGGACCAGGCTCATAGACACGGATTAAAGGTGGCCGTACAACTGAGCACAGGTCAATGGATACCTACTGCCCATGTATGGTGGGCTTTAGATCTAAATCCAGACGAAGTCGTTTACCAGAACCTGCGGCGAATTGGTCGAAGCCAAGAAGATGCACGCTACTGTGCTGATAGGGATAGGAATATTTTGTATCTACACACGATTGTAGATGCTTTAAAGGAGCATCCGGCTCTCTTCTGTTGGGAAAGTTTAGATGAAATTTCTCAGTACAAAATTCCAGTGGAAGGATTGCTTGAAGGGATTTCACTTCTGAAACGTCTGGATCCAAAACATGACATTTGGTTGAATCATCCGCCATCAGTTATTGATCCACGTTGGTTACAATACTATGGTTGTGCAGCTGACATCGTTAGTCTGGACATATATCCTATACCCAAAGTGTTTGGTTATGGTAACTTACCAAATAAGGAGATTAATAGTGTTGGTCAATACACGGATTTGTTACACAAGTCGTTAACGGGTGGTCAATCTGCTTGGATGGTACTTCAAGCTTACCGGTTCAATGATGATGAATTTAGTCATCTACCCCAAGAGAATCTAAGACGATTTCCAACACATCATGAAATCCGTTTTATGACGTATCAGGCTATTACTCATGGTACTAAAGGGATCATGTATTTCCTTTATTTGCGGAGACCAACTCTGCCGCCAGCTCATACCTACGTTAACACGCCATTTACACCCGAATTTTGGAATACAATGGAATCAATTGGTCGAGAACTGAAAACTCTCTATCCCGCCTTGATTNCGGAAAACTACCATAGACTGGA
Source organism: Candidatus Poribacteria bacterium (assembly GCA_002729415.1). Classification (GTDB taxonomy): domain Bacteria; phylum Poribacteria; class WGA-4E; order WGA-4E; family UBA9662; genus UBA9662. The sequence goes on from PBXZ01000020.1 coordinate 10,403, forward strand.
AGTTAATTCTGATCATGTTTCGTACCTACTAAAACATGCAGGTGACCTGACTTGGTTGATTGCAGTTAACGAGCAAAACGAACCATCTGAGGTAACTTTTAGGCTTGCCCAATCGATCACAAAATTAGATATAATGTTTGAAGATAGAAGTGTGATCTTTGATTCGAATTCGTTTACAGATAAATTCGCGGGATATGACGTGCACATCTATCATCTAGTGTTAAATCAAGGCAGCGACGATTCTTATTAGATATTTTTGTTCGCCTATTGGGATATTTTGAACTTGCGAGAAGGTTAGTGGCAATAATTGGTTATGCATTTGTAATTAGCACATGTTGTATTCAGTATTAGGCAGTATGTGGCGTTGTCGAAATGAAAGACTTGGTGAAGTGAGTAAGTAATCGCATTCCAGAGGTTATGAACTCAGGCATTCGCATGGTATCCAAACTGATTCGGAATTTCTGTGAATTATGATATTCCTTGTTAGTCAGCAATTGTTGAATATGTTTGGCTGGAGCTTTGATTGCTAGTTACATCAAGTTAATTATCAAAACGTTTCTGCCGCATACTTTTTATTTCAGCCGTCTATACCATATATGCGGTACCAACTCGTGTAGTAGGATAGATAGCACATTTGGTCCTTCACGATAACGTNGTGCATCNAGTTTTCGGATTTCTGATAGTAGATCGGTAGGTGNTAGCTCGTAGNCATAAAGCACTTGCCANAACGCTTGTATAATTGGTGTCAGCGCCTGCTTTCGTTGGCTGATTTTATACACTGCATCCAGAGTGTCGAACCCTTCTATTGTACGAGAACCTAGTTGTTCAATCGTTGCCCGAAAGCAATTTTCATGTGCAGAAGGTGAATTTGCATCGTATGATTCAGCGTAGATTTGGCCAAATCTAAAGTTACGGCTAGCAGGAGTAAAAGAGATAGCTAGATCACCGAGTCCTGACCGACCGGAGAAAGTGGACCAGCGGCCACCTAGGAGTAAACCTATTTCGCGCATTTCGACCATTGATCGTGTAAATAGGTCACCAGCTAAACTATCGCCTGTTTTACAGCCTATGAGCATCCCCACTGCGATGGCGAATACATTTTTTAGCGCACCACCAAGTTCAACTCCTCGGATATCACTAGTTGTTTTTACATCGAATATAGGTGTTGTCAACATCACCTGTAGATCGTGACAGATATTACGTTGTTGGCATCCGAGTGTAAGCCCTATTGGGTTCTTTNGCACGACATCNTGTGCAAAAGAAGGCCCGCTGAGCACNGCAAACGTAAAATCGGATTTNATCTCCTGATTTGTAATTNCNGACATAGTGTTAAGGCCTTCNATCTCTAAACCTTTTGCNAAGTTTAGTAGTACGANNTCNGGTTGCAGATAGGGTTGTGCTTGGCGGAGGAGAGACCGCAGNTGTTGAGCGGGTATACTGAGAANAACCANATCCGCATTTNCCAANGCTTCCGATAATGAATTGACAGCTATTAGTTTAGGNGAAAGATGNAAATNCTGGAAGCGTGATGGATGTCTATGCAGGGAATTAATTGAGTCAATTACCNNTGCGTCTCGACCATAGAGAACAACGCCTCCATGTCGTTCCGAAGGCAATTCAGCNAAATAATGTGCAATGGCNGTTCCAAATCCTCCNGCACCAACTACAGCAATACGNTGAAANACCCTCTNAGCTTTTCTCATGATTTTTGTGAAATNNNACNATTCATGCGATTGAAANACACTAACTGTNCANCATTCCAAAAGACGGCGATTTCAAAATAATTATAGAGTAATAGCAAACAAACGCAATTGATAGACTNNACCACCAGATGGNCGATCTGTTCAATTTTTAGGNGTTATATATAATCAAATGTATTTGGTTTATAGTTGGAGGANAAATGTGTAATCTCTGTGTGTNGNTANACGTTTTTTAGTATGANAATATATTATTTTTNACATGTTTTCTTNGCNAGCNAANAGATCATTTGCAAAAATTAACTGGAGTTGTTTTNCTGTTCGACTCTATCTCNTNTTTGGGTTGTTCATCTGCTATCCTNNTGTTGTTCTTCATGTGNAATTTGATCATAAAGTGGATNTTTTNGNTTGCAATTTGGACTACAAGNAACAGCCGAAATCGTTGATAGTAAATTGGAATTTNAAGTTACTGGNGGTCAAAAANCAGGNTTTACTTTGGTGANGAAGCTTGGAGGGATTATACCATAGAAATNCATGCTNGNAAAATGGTTGGTCCTTANTTAAACCTNTATTANNCTTAGGTTCAANAGCCTNNTGTANACTTTCNCTTTATGAAAANNAANTATAATTGGCATATGACCTTTGCNNTAGTTTCTAAAGCAAATAATCGAAATAGATCTATTCGANACAGAATGAGGTCTTTCNAGAATTTAAGTTTANTCAGACNNCAACCTATCATAAATCCAAATGGGGTTGCTGTCTTTTGTTATGGGAAGGNACCTTGNTTGATATAAGGTTGTCANCTCAACGTAATCCCCCGTTTGAGTTGGGGAATTGTTNATCTTAGTTGAAACTGATATTCANGNNTNGGGTAATACGAGGGTGCCGTGGCGTCCAAAAAAGATGTAATCGAAGCGATTCAGCATTTTTGTGGCTGTAAGAATAAATGTCTCAGCACCAATATTTTGCGGGTAGCCATATTGAGTACAAATCATCTTGAAAAGAACAAAGAACCAGAAGTCTTCTGGTGAAAAATAAAGGAGAAAACATTGAAGGCGAAGCAAATTGTCTTTACCCAACCATACAAGGCTGAACTTTTGGAACGTGAGATAGACGAGATCTTAGCGCCACATCAAGCCTTAGTCCAATCAGAGTATTCTATCATCAGTGCTGGTACTGAAGGGGCAGGTTTTACCGGACTGATTCAAGAAATGCCGTTTGTCCATAACCCAAACATGTATCCCCAAAATACAGGGTATGGTCATTTGGGTGAAGTTTTGGAAATCGGATCTGGTGTAACCATGTGTAAAAAGGGAGATCGTGTGTTAAGTTTCTCCGATCATGCCTCTTTAGTGAAAGCCGATGCGGTACGTTTCGCCTTGCCAGTGCCTAGAGATACTGCTGGTGAAAAAGTTGTCTTTGCACGTATGGCGGGGGTTAGTATTAGCGCTGTCAGGTCCTCGACTGTACAGCCCGGAGATACTGTTTTAATTATTGGACTGGGTTTGGTTGGGAATTTCGCTGCACAGCTTTTTCAACTGGCTGGTGCTGAGGTGGTTGCGTCGGAACTAAGTCCTCTTCGAATTGAAAAAGCAAAGGCTTGTGGTATTAAGAAAATCGTCAATCCGAACGAAACAGATTTGAAAGAATACGTTATGGACTGGACAGGTGGTAAAGGTGTTCACATTGCGGTAGAGGCGATCGGTATCAGCCAACTGATTGCCGAGGCTATAATGTTAACCCGTAGTTACGGTGAAACTATCCTTCTTGGGAGTCCGAGGGCAAAGGCTGTTTTTGATGTCACACCGATGTTCTTGAGGATTCATTTGGAGGCAATCCGTTTGATTGGATCACTTGAGTGGAAGTGGCCATCACACGAGGTCAGTCGCTGTCGGCACAATATTGTGGAAAATTATCGCCAGATAGTCAACTGGATTGTGGAGGATAAGATTATTGTTGAGCCGTTGCTCACTCATCTTGGATCACCCCAAGATTGTCAGGAAATTTATACTGGCCTCACCTCAAAGAAAGATAGATATCTTTCGGCTGTGTTTGATTGGGATCTCCTAAACTGACATCGGTAAATAGCAAATGAAATTGCTGATGGTTTATCTGGCACCATTTTTAGTTGGTTGCGATTTTGTCTTCAAACTGATAAAGATCGTTTAGCTGTGAATTAAGGAAAAGTGAGGTTCATGAAGAGTCCGATGCAAAATCTTTTAAACTTTATCAATGTCCTCTCTTTCACTAATGGATTGCAGGAAGTGATTGATGCGTTGTCTGACAGAGAAGGTGTTGTTGAGGTGCCTCCAAGAATTTATACCATGCGACGTGGTTAGTATGCCATTCACGCTGTGATCTGTAGAATTAATGACAACATACTCCTGCTGAGGAAAACTTTGTGGTTGTGCTTTGGTTAAGATATCTTGCATGTGATGGTGATTAGTAAAGAAATCCCATAGTTTATTGAGAGGCCAACCTACTTTTTTATGTCAGTCCGAGTATTCAAAATGTTCACCAAGGCTGATATGAATTTGTCGATATCATCATAATTGTTATAGAAATGGGTTGAGATGCGTAAAACTGTTCTATTCCCAGCTTGAACGCTAGCTGACTCAATTTGGTAGTCCTGCCATAAATAGCTGGCAACTTTGCCATGATCAATGCCTGGAATGGTGAAAGTAGTCATAAACCCCGACTGTTCGGTATCAATAGGAATAGTCAGGTTAGCAGTACTAATCTTTTCTAGAACTTGTGATTTTAGGTAGGTGGCTAAACCCAGACAATAAGGGCGGATTTTTTCTGCCCAACCGATTTCCTCTTGGAAGTCGATAGCTGTTCCCAAACCGGCGAAATGGGTTGAGTCCTTGGTGCCCGTGACGTCGAAACGAGTCGCACTTCCATGTTGGTTGAGGTTAAACCCAAGTGTAGCTGGTCTGATACTCTCAAGTGATTCAGGAATATAAGCCATGCCAACCCCTTTGGGAGCTAACAGCCATTTGTGACAGCTGCTAGTATAAAAATCACATTCGAAGTCTGAAATGTCAACAGGTACCATGCCAACAGCATGCGCGCCATCTACGAGTGCTAGGGCGTCGTAATCGTGGGCTAAACGGCACAACGCTTTAACAGGTGTTACTAGTCCACTACTGCAGTAAACGTGGCTGAAAACCACAATTTGTGTCTTGTTGCTGATACCTTGGGCAAAAGCGTCTACTACCTGATCAGGATTTTCAGGTGGTGTTGGCAAAGGAATGGTCCGGATGTCTAAGCCCTTTTCCTGTGCTATGTATTCCCACATGTTTCGGATTGATCCGTATTCCTGATCACTCATTAGGATTTCCTTGCCGTGTTCGAGTGGTAAACCATGAACAGGGATATTCATGCCCATGGTCGTGTTGAGGACTAGGGCAATGCGCTGTGGATTAGTTCCAACGAACAGTGCCAGTTTGCGCCTGCTTTCCTCTACAATCGGATTTAAGAGCTCTCCTCCTTGGTTATTGAGTGGGTCAGATTCGAGTTCTCGTAGCAATGATATGACATGCTCTATCACTGGTCGAGGGGACGGCCCAACGGTACCACCTTGCAAATAGGTTATGTTGTCTTTCAAGTAAAACTGTTTTCTAATTGATTTCCAGAAAGCAATTTCATCTCCAGAAAGCGGGTGGGGAGATACTGGCATATGGTTACCTTTCTAACGAAGTTTAGCTAACATAATCAATATTCTTCAATTCTATCGCATTGCGTGGTAGGCTAAGTGAGGTAGATTCAAAATGACATGCGGTCTGTCATGCTAAACCTGTACGAGAAAGTATTTGCACAATTGGTAGCAAACTAACCGAATGCGCCCTTCTCGTGCCTACCCAGTAGTCTCTGTAAACGTTGGCTCGCTCCATCAAGGACGTGTTTAGGCATCTCATAATCGATGAAGGGATAGAGCCGTTGGGCAATGATTCGTTGACTATAAGTAACGGCCGCGATTAGGCGATATCTGTCTATGCAGTTAGGTGCTCCTCGATGCCAGATCTGACTGTTGAACATATAGGCACCACCTGCTTTAGTAAACAGACTTATAGGTTTCTGGCCGTTAAATGTTGGATTGTCTTCAGGCGGAGGCTTTCGGCCTGAATAATGGCTGCAGGGAACGACCTGTGTTGGGCCATCTTCGAGGGTTTCAATATCGATCAAAGGAATCAACACATTGATGACAAAACAGGGAAGTGGAATACGAGGATCGTGACAGGGAATATTTTCCGGCAATGGAAAGTGGAGTCGGTCATCAATATGCCACCCACCTGCTTGACCTGGGGGGTAACGCAGTGAATTTTGGGACATCATGTGGCAATCCTGCCCTAAAATGTCCTCCGCCAAGCTGACAAATGGTTCACGCACAATCAAGTCGCGAAAGGCGTGGTCGTACTCGTACATCCGCATCAGACTGATACCGCGAATGTGATCACCTTCTTCCTCGTGCATACGTGGGTCGTTGTATTTTCGCTCTATCACCGATTTGAGCGTAGACACCTCATGAACAGTCAAAACCTGACCAAGAAAATAGTAACCGTCACGGTTAAACTGATCGGCAATTCGTTGCCTTTTCTCTGTTGCAAAAGGTATGTTGTATTGAGTGTCATTCATTTGCTTCTCTATTGATAACCTTTTTGAATGTGAATAAATGCTTAGTGTTGGTTTCAAGGCGAAATAACATTTTCGGAGTGATGCACAGAGAGGACGAAATAATTCTCTGTTTGTAAGTTACCTGATTTCAGTTTTTGGATTAGATTTCTACTATATCTAGCTTGATACTTCTTGTCAAGCATAGTTAGGAACACTTTTGGATTTTCAACATTGGGGGTCTCCATTACGATGCATGCCTTGAGTTGACGAAACTAATGAATTCTGTTATCCTGACTTAAGTTATAACCTCGGAAAACAGGAGTGAACTTGTCAACTCAACCGAATGTGCTGTTGGTCAGTACCGACCACTGGCCGGCTGCTCTATTAGGAGTTACCGGACACCCCGTTATTCAAACACCGACTCTAGACGAACTAGCCCGTAGTGGAGTTCGATTTACCAATGCCTATGCTGAGTGTCCAGTCTGCATACCTGCCCGTCGTACCCTTATGACAGGTGTTACACCGCGGATTCATGGCGATCGCGTTTTTAGGGATACTTTGTCTATGCCCAATTTCCCAACTATGGCGCAGACTTTTCGTGAGGTAGGTTACCAAGCTTATGCCGTTGGCAAGTTGCATGTCTACCCACAACGTGATCGTATCGGCTTTGATGATGTTATTCTGGATGAAGAGGGGCGACTGCAATATGGAGTTGTTGATGATTATGAACTGTTTCTTGGTGATCAGGGATATGCTGGACGTCAATTCGACCATGGTATGAGTAATAATCAGTATAGTAGTCGTGCTTGGCATCTCCCGGAAGAAACGCACGCTACCAATTGGGCGACGCAGCAAATGGCTAGGGTAATCAAGCGCCGTGATCCAACGCGACCAGCTTTCTGGTACCTTTCCTACCGTCACCCACATCCACCTCTCGTTCCATTACAGGCATATCTCGACTTTTACCAACATTTTTCTATTGATGCCCCCTATTTGGGTAACTGGATTATTAATCCAGAAGATGCTGCTTACAGTGTGCGAGCTAATTATAATCGCGGGACCAAGATGAATATTGATCAATCACTTGTGGTTCGCCGAGCTTTCTACGCACTTTGTACCCATATTGATCATCAACTGCGTATTGTTATCGGTACTCTCCGTGAAGAAGGTTTACTAAATAATACGATTATGTGCTTTACCTCAGATCATGGCGATATGCTTGGTAATCACAACATGTGGGCCAAACGCCTCTTCTATGAGTACTCAGCTAATATTCCGATGATTTTGGTCGATGGGACTAGTGGTAAACAAATTGGTTATAATTGGGTTGATGATCGTTTGGTTGGTTGGCAGGATGTGATGCCGACTCTGTTGGATATGGCAAATATCGATATTCCTGAAACAGTTGAAGGGCTTTCAATGGTTGGCGATCAGAAACGGGACTGGTTCTATGCAGAAGTCGGTGAAGACGATCATGCAACGCGTATGATTCATGATGGTCGTTACAAGCTAATTTACTATCCCGTTGGAAATTGCAGCCAGCTTTTTGATCTTCAAGGCGATCCTAATGAATTAGACAATCTGGTAGCAGATCCGAAATATGCCATTGTTTTGGAGAAATTAACAAATCTTTTGATTGGTCAGCTGTATGGTGGAGATGAAACTTGGGTTCAGGATGGTCAACTTGTTGGTTCGCCTGACAAAGAATTTGTTTCTGGGCCTAACAGAGGGTTATCAAGTCAACGTGGTCATCACTGGCCGCCGCCACCCCAGACTGATATGCCACAGATAGAATGGTTCTCTGAAAGTAAGCGATAGGTTTTCTTTGGAAATGTGGAATATGTTAGGTTGGGGAAAATCGTAGATTGCGGGTTGATTATTTTCCTGTTTTCCGTTGAAGAGCTTTTATCTCGTTGTTTGTTTCTTTTTCTTTGTAGCTATTCTGAGCCGTGACTTTTTTGAAGGATTCCAACGCTTTTGCTGGTTTTCCCAAGGCTTTGTAGCATATCCCCATCCAAAAATAGGAGTTACCGATAATATACCGGTGGGGAACGCTCGTTTGCGCAAGAGTACTGAAAGTTCCTAGAGCCTCTGTGTATTTTCCATTCCTTACTAATTTTTGCGCTTGGTTGTATTTTTCAATTAGATCTTCTGTTGTCTTTGGTATGTCTGACTCTTGCTCATTTAGTATAGATTTGCCCTCAATTTTAAGCGCAATTTGTTTCGATTCTTGATCTGTTTTCTTGGTAGNCTGATCTGCTAGTTNTGCTTTTGGGGNGTTTGTTNTAGTNCTCCGTTGATTTGTGGTTGCTTGATTTTCGGCGATTTGTGCGGGTTTGTCTTCAGGTGTCTTTCGTGGAAGAGNGATATTTGAGTCGGANGAGGGTTGTTTGGGAATGGAAGTAATAACTTGTTCAATTTCTTTGGTTTTATCTTCAATCACTTCAGTTTTATTTGTCAGTANCTTTAATTGAAATANNGCATAAATAATTAGTCCGATAACTATTAGGGAAGTAAATAGCCGTATAATGTTCCGNACTCCACCCAACAGTGGTTTTGGGTAGGAAGCCTCTAGACAAGCAGACGCGGTTGCGTTATACGGATCAATTTTGAGAGCCTTAAGCCAGTATTCTCTNGCNCTCTTGACNTCACCNTCTTGAATATGAATCTTACCAAGAAGATTGTGGGCNTTTACNTAATCTGGATCGATCTCCACAGCTTTAAGGATNGGCTGAATGGCTTCAGCATACCGCTCCTGTTTGGCAAAATTCAAGCNTTCATTGTATAACTTGACGGCTTCTTCCCGAACCGACATTGGTTTNCCTCCTAAGTGTTAAATTCTGGNTTTTTAANTTTGCCTATATTTCTGTAGATCTATCACATGGNTATCATTAGTTATATTGTTACTTAACGTTTCTAAAGGATAAAAGGTTATCAGTAATTGTTTGCTATTTTTGATCAGGCNGTGCGNCGAATTCTGAATAGAGTTCCTTATAAGTATAATAGCTATCAATAACCTTCTTAATGTGTCGTCGGGTTTCGTCAATCGGAATATCTTCGATAAATTCTTCTATATCTGTTGTTTCCATGTTTTTTTGCCATCTTTTTATTCGGTTAGTACCTCCATTATACGCACCTGAGGCCAACTCCATACTATTTTCAAATTTGTCCATTAAGTTCTTCATATACCATGTTCCTAACCGGATGTTCACTTCAGGATGAAAAAGCATTTCTCGATGAAATGGTTTCATGTTGATTTGTTTAGATATATACTTACCTGTTTGGGGCATAATTTGCATTAGTCCGCAAGCACCCGCAGGTGAAATAACCGATGGATTGTAACGACTTTCCTCTCGAATCATGGAAGAAACGAAGAAGGGATCAATTTTGTACTCTGTCGCATGTTTTTTGATCTGATCTTTATAGTGTAGAGGGTAAAGCATTCGTAGGAGTCCTGTTGGTATTAGATCCCCTCTTTGGAGGTCCCAAAACTTTGCAAGCATCTCTGCATAATAGTGTGCCTTTTTGAAGTCTTCGAGTTTCTCATAACAAACAACTAGGTTATAGTAATTGTCTCGTTGATTTGATTTCTTGGCTTTAATAATTGTTTTTAATTCAATGATAGCATCTGCATAAAGTTTTAGGTCCATTAGCTTTTTAGTACGTTTTGTTTTGTTTTTTCCAATGCTTTTCCAATCCTTTGTTTTAGAATTTTCTTGGTGGGAGGCTAAATTGGTTTCAGCTCTACTTTCAATTCGGTGACCAGCCAAATTGCCGTAGTACCATTTATGAGATTCGCTGATCCGTTGATAGTTTCGTTTTGCTTTGTCCCATTTTTTTTGTTTCTCTTGGACTTTGGCAATCCAGTAATCTGCAGCAAGGGACCATCCATTTTTGGGAAACAGACTGACAAGTTTCTGGAAGGTGGTGATGCTATCATCATATTTTTTAGCCTTAAATTGTGTCCAACCAATTCGCCAATAGGCACGAGGAACCAATTCGCTATGTCGATATAATTCAATCATTTTTTTGTATAGTTTGATAGCTGATTTTGTGTCAGAATCGACTTCGTATAGACGTGCTTGGTGGTAGAGTGCGTCGTCAGCGAATCTACTCCAATTGTATTTCTTGGAGAACGAATTGAAGTGTTTTCGAGCAGCTTGGTGTTGGTTTAATCGCCGATAGCAACGTCCGATTTGGTAAAGTGCACTGGTAAAATAGCCAGGTCCCGCCATGTAACTCTTGATTTTTTGAAATTCCGTAATTGCACGGGTGTATTTACGCTGGCGGAAGTAGGTTTTTCCGATTTTGTACATGGCTTGTGTCGTGAGCTCATCTTGGTAGCCTGTAGCTATTTTACGGTATTTCTTCAAAGCGTCTGTCAGTCGTAAATTTTTGTCTAGAACTTCTCCTTGATCCATCAGTTGTTTGCGAGTAACTCTTAGCTCAACAGATTTTAGAACGCTTTTTTCCAGTTGGTTTAATGATGCTAGCGCGATTGAGTCGGATGTATTCTTTGAGATCAGTTTGTCATAAAGAGTTTTGGCTTTTTGCCAGTCTTGGAGTTCTTCATAAATTCCTGCCATTTCAAAGGTAGCCTCTCTAATATAGCTGCCTTCCTTTTCGTTTGCTAAATCAGTAAAAAATTGGAGAGCTTTATGGTGATTTGCCTGTTTCTGATGAATTACGGCAATCTGGAATTTTGCTTCGGAAAAATGAGGGCTTTCTGGATAGTGATTGACAAACAATTGATAATATCGAACAGATTTTTCGTAATCTTCAAGAAGTTGATAACACTTAGCAAGGTGGTATGTGGTGTAATCGCTTAATACGTACTCAGTTGATATGGCTTGATCATAGTATTTGGCAGCTTCTTCCCAAACCTCGTTTTTGGTATAGCAGTTGGCAATGACATGTTTAATCTCAGGACTGCTATCTTTGATCTTAATTAAAATTTGCAATGCACCTGTGTAATTTCTCTCGTCGATCAAAGTCGATGCATCCGTAAAGGACTGATCCTGTGTCTCGTCAGAAAAAATCATATAAGTGGGTATGAAGGTTATTAGGACCATAAACCACAAAGGAAAGGGAAAGATTTTCTTGGCCATATTCAACTCAAAAAATTAATCAAATCATTAACGATTTTGGTGTCATTGTAGATATTGGATTCCAACGCTAATTCCTCAGCAATAATACATCTATAGCTGGTATTTGTCAATTGAAATTGGACTTGAGAAAGTGTCTTAATGGTCCAGAATTAATCCATATTCTGCTTGATTGACATATAGAGGTTTGTCATGCTATAATCAGCCATTGTCAGATGGAAAAAATCTGTAAATATGTAGTTGAGGAGAACGCTAAAGAATGTCGCTTGGAAGGAAAATTCGCTATGGTATGGTTGGTGGNGGACCTGGNGCTTTTATTGGTGCTGTACATAGGAAGGCTGCGGCACTTGATGGGGAAATTGAGTTGGTTGCAGGGGCNTTCTCGTCTGACCCAGACAAATCTCGTCAACAAGGCGAAGAACTTCTTTTAGATTCNAGGCGCGTATATAGTTCATATCAGGAAATGGCGGAACAGGAAAGCCTNCTTCCAGNTGGNGAACGGATTGATTTTGTATCAATCGTNACGCCTAACCATGTCCATTTTGAGGTAGCAAAAGCTTTCATCGAAGCTGGATTTCATGTGGTCTGTGATAAGCCCATGACAAATACTGTGGAAGATGCAGAGTCACTCTGTAAACTTGTATCAGAGTATGGTGCNGTTTTTGCNTTNACCCATAATTACACTGGCTATCCAATGGTTANACAAGCGCGTGAACTTGTTAGGAATGGAGAACTGGGTGATATNCGGAAGGTTGTTGTAGAGTATCCACAGGGTTGGTTAGCTACCTTGCTAGAAGCTGAAGGAGCCAAACAAGCAGTCTGGCGGACGGATCCGAATCAGGCAGGTGTCTCGTCATGTATTGCTGATATTGGATCACATGCGGAAAATCTAGCACGTTATATTACCGAGCTAGAGATTGAAGAAATTTGCGCGGATCTAACAACTTTTGTNCCTGGNCGTCAACTTGAGGANGATGGGAATCTTCTTGTTCATTATAAGGGTGGGGCGCGCGGNATTCTNTATGCTTCGCAGATTTCAGTTGGTGAGGAGAACGATATNAACATCCGTGTTTATGGTACTAANGCTTCTCTCAGNTGGAGACAAGAAAATCCAAATTATTTGTCTGTTAAATATCCGGATGGGCCAGAACAGGTATANAAACGTGGAAATGACTATCTGTCAGAGATTGCTGTTCATAATTCACGGATTCCTTTTGGTCATCCGGAAGCGTTTATCGAAGCTTTCGCTAACATATANGTCAATGCATCGCGNACTATGGCGGCAAAGATTNCTGGTCACGATCTTGGTGAATTTGATANTGATTTNCCGACAGTTCAGGATGGTGCTATTGGTGTTCATTTTATTCATAAATCTGTNGAGAGTGGAAAGGCGCGTGCTTGGANTGACGCCAGTTATACACCCCCACAATAAGTTTTATTAATATATAGAAGAGGAGAAGATAAAATGGCAAGACCTGTAACCCTATTCACTGGTCAGTGGGCAGATTTGGATTTTGATACGGCCTGCGANAAAGCNAGCAGTTTNGGTTACGATGGTATTGAACTGGCCTGNTGGGGAGATCACTTTGAAATTGACANAGCCTTATCTGATGATGGTTATGTCAANACACGGTGGGATACTTTGGNCAAATATGGGCTTACNGCCCATTCTATATCNAATCACTTGGTCGGGCAGGCAATTTGTGATAATATTGATGATCGACATAAGGAGATTTTACCNGAAGACGTTTGGGGTGATGGAGATCCAGAGGGTGTTCGTCAGCGTGCNGCGCAAAAGATGATCGATGCAGCNAAAGCCTGTCGGTTATTCATTGATGCTCGACCTGAGGGGGAAGAGTTCCCTGCAGTTGTCAATGGTTTTACNGGTTCGAGTATNTGGCATTCTCTTTATGCTTTCCCTCCAACNAGTCAGGATTACTGGAATANNGGGTTNGAGGATTTTGGCGAACGTTTTACTCCTATTCTTGATGCNTTTGACGNAGTCAATGTTAACTTTGGTCTTGAGGTGCATCCCACCGAAATNGCTTTNGACATTGCGTCATCTCAGCGAGCGATTGATGCTGTTGATGGTCATATACGNTTTGGNTTTAACTATGACCCATCGCATCTTGGTTATCAGGGTGTNGATTATGTCAAGTTTATCCGAGTTTTCGCTGATCGGATTTATCATGTGCATATGAAAGATGTTTGGTGGGGGCATGGTGATGGTACGGTAGGGGTTTTTGGTGGTCATACCGATTTTACTGATCCAAGNCGCTACTGGGATTTTCGGTCTCTTGGACATGGAGATATCCAGTTTGAAGATATTATTGTGGCATTAAATGATATACGTTACGATGGGCCTCTTTCGGTTGAATGGGANGATGGTCGTATGGATCGTGAACATGGTGCGGCAGAAGCTTGTGATTTTGTTCGAAAAGTGGATTTCCCCACATCTAACATTGCTTTCGATGCTCAGTTTGCAGAGTAGGTTTTCAAATTAATAATTAACCTTGAGCGTGTTACGGTGGTTGTAATACGCTCATTCCATAAAGAAATAANATGANTCAGNCGAAAAAAATTTTAATAACTGATTATGCTTGGGCAACGCTCGAGCCGGAACGTGAGGTGTTGTCAGCTATCGGTGCTGAGCTCATTGTTGCCGAGACTGGGACAGAAATCGAGTTCTTGAAATATGCTCCTGACGTTGACGGGATTTTGACGAATTGGGCAAAAGTAACGACCGATGTGGTAAAGGCCGCTGAGAAATGTCAGGTTATTGGTCGATATGGAATTGGATTGGACAACATTGATGTGGTAACCGCTACTAGTTTGGGTATGGTTGTATTCAATGTGCCGACCTATTGTCTTGAAGAAGTCTCTGATCATGCGATGGCTTTGGTTTTGGCAATGGCGCGTAAAGTCCCGAGGCTAAATAACGAGGTTAAGAATAGAAGTTGGGATCGTAATATCGGACCGCAGATGTATCGTATCCGGGGACAAAAGCTTGGCATTATCGGGTTTGGTAAAATTGGGCAGCTTATTGTGCCAAAAGCGAAAGGATTTGGTATGGAAGTCCTAGCCTATTCACCAAGTCTGACCGATACTGTCGCAAAGGTTTATGGTGTCAAAAATGTTGATTTTGAAGAACTCCTGACAGAATCGGATTTTATTACTATCCATTGTCCACTTGTGCCTGAAACGAGTAACCTGATTAATGCTGATGCACTTAGCAAAATGAAATCAACTGCTTATTTGATTAATACTGCTCGCGGTGGTGTTGTGGATCATAATGCACTTTTTCATGCACTACAGGAGAATTGGATTGCTGGAGCTGGCCTTGATGTGTTGCCGGATGAACCTCCTGCTGCTGATTTCGCTCTGTTAGATCTAGATAATGTCATTATTACGCCACATGCTGCGTTTTGGTCGGATGAATCGATTAACGATTTGCAAATTTCGGCGGCTAGAGGGGTGCTGGAAGTCCTGACAGGGAAAATTCCAGACGCAATTGTTAATCCAGAGGTTTTGCAAAGTACCAACCAACGCTTCCGTCCAAATTAAAGTTAGACAGTTTGTATCATGGTTGAGTTTGTGTTGATCCCAATTTGCGTCTTTAATCTTGGCGACTCATTGTCCATATGGTACCTTTTGCCAGATCACAGGATGTTGCTCACCACGAAAGAGNTCACCTTCTTCTCTTGGACATACCTTCAGATTGCTGTGAGAAGCTCCATTTGTTGTAGTNTATCGAACGTGGTCCGCAACCATGTGGATAGCTAAACCAATCCGCGGCTTTGGGGTTAGATTGGGGCCTGATCCATGAAGGGTAATTGCGTGATGAAAGCTAACACAACCCGCTTTTAGTTCACAGTGGATGATGTTTAGCTTCTCGCCTTTTGGTATTCTGACTTGATTAAGTGTGTGCTCCATGTCCAGAGTGCGATCTGAGNCTTTAATTGCTTGTTTCCATTTATGACTTCCGGAAACAAACATCATGGCACCGTTTTCTACGCTGACATCATCTAAAGCTACCCAAGCAGTTATCATGTCTGGTTTGTCACACACCCTCCAGTAGTTCCAGTCTTGGTGCCAACCGACATTACCTTCGGTTGGTGCGTCCGCTGAACGTGGAGGTTTGTACAATAACTGATCGTGCCACATGCAAATACCATTCACCTGCAGAAGTTCTGACGCAATTTTTCCCAGACGAGAATTCAGCGCAAGTTGCCGGATAGCACCTCCTGCCCACCAAGCGTTGTTGATTTGTACTAACCCATTTGAATCAGTTCGGTTTGGCCAGTTTCTGCCTGGCATTGGTTCACGCCCCGATTCATATCTATGGTCCATAATTTTCATCATTGATTGCTGATACACCTCCAGATCAGCATTTGAAAATAGTGGGATTGGTTCAACCCAGTAACCATTTTTAACAAAGAATTCATGACGGTTCATTATCACACTATTTCCTGCCAACGATCTGGCTTACATCGACAATCGATTTGATGTATCTGATAGAATCTCAATACCACATAAAACCGGTTGGCCTTTAACAGGTAAAAACGTAATTTTAAGATCGTTCTTGATTTGAATGTTTTTAAAGGTTTTAACTATGCTGTAATTTTGATTCCCANTTTCTCGCATAATATCAAAATTTTTCATAACTAATTTGTCTTGGAGATAAACATCAAAGATGCGTTCACCAGTATCAAGATTAGTTGTTTCGGCAAAAAACAAACTCACCGTGTAGATTCTAGGTTTTTGGAAACTTCCTAAAATCTCGTCTTCGGACCAGGTTTTCCATCGGTTCCGGTTCTTCAGGAATCCTTGTTCCTTGAAAATAAGACCAAGTGTGGTCTTTTGAGTTCCNGAACCAGCAGGAATACCCTGTTTATTTAGGCTAACAGGTTGATCAATGTTCCCTGGTTGAATAAACGGGCGTATTCTGATTTCATGAATACCTTCTATTCCAGAAGCTGTTATCCAGTTGAATTCACCTGTTACTCTCGATTGATGGTAATGAAACCATTTTGGATTTTGGCTTACTGTTCTAACTGGAATATCTGGTGAAATTCCGCCGATACTCGGATATTCCATCCATAAGACACCATTCTTCCCGAATCGGTTCCCTGGTGCACCTAAATTGAGTCCCACATGCATTACTGGTGTGGCTTTGTCTACATTGGGGTAGTAATCGAAACTCCAAGCCTCACTTTCAGGTGNGTGAATCATAGCCAATGAAGCCTGATTCTGATAACTACAGGTACAAGTACGTGTATAGTCTGGGGCGCTTANCACACCATTAGCCGGTATCAAATTCGAGGTNCAACCTGCTCGGAATCCACCTAGGTTTGCAGTTCCGTGCCCTCGTTTAAGGTCAATGAAAGATGCAGATCCGGAACGAAAAGTCATCAAGTTCTCGCTAGCAATAGCATTGTTACAACCTTTAAAACGGAGCCATTGCCAAGGAATTGTCTCTTTGGTTAAAGGATGCGTACGTGTAACATGTTCTCCAGTAAAAATGTTGAGAGCTTTTGTTACTGGATATCCGGAATTGCTGCTACCTCCTGATTGCGTGATAATCATATCATGGTATAGAATGACTGGGCCATAATAGGCTCCATTTTTCTGGTTATGAGACCATAGTACTTTTCCATCTGACCCTTGATAGGCGGTAATTTTTCCAAAATAATCAGGGTCGTATTCATCTTCTGCACTGTCACCCGAAGGCCTGACCGCTTCGATTACNATGTCGTGTTCTACTGAGTAACTCAGCCAAGTACCGAATATNTTGTCTGTATTTGACCAGATCATTTCCCCTGTTCTAAGATCGAAAGCATACAGGCTTGGAATTTCTGAATTGACGATTCCTCGACGTTTCAGCCAGTCTGTTTTTTGTTTCGACATTTTATCCAAACAATAAATTTTGTTGTTCCCAAGGGCAATTGCGTTGTGCCTAAAACCGTGTTTTGCCTGTTTCGACCATAGAATTTTGCCAGTATAACGATTCAACACCAGTAATGTTCTGCTAGCCGAAGAAAAAGGTGTATTGTCTGTGAGGTCCCTTATACTTCCAGTTAGATTAAACAGTTCTCTNCCGTCATTAGCATCCCAGCATTTCGTAGTTTTGTCGAGGCTGGCCGTTANAATTCGTTCACCATCAGGACTCCATGCAACCGAAGTTAACCCAGCCCTATGACTATCAAACGAAAATAGGAGTTGCCCCCTGCTAGCACTTTCGNTTTGAGCATCCCAAACCTTGGCCGTTTTATCTTCGCTAGCTGTTACGANCTTTGTACCATCAGGACTCCATGCTACTGAGGTTAGGTCATCCGTATGACCAGCAAACGAAAATAGGAGTTGGCCTCTGCTGGCACTTTCGATTCGAGCATCCCAAACCTTGGCCGTCTCATCTTTACTAGCTGAAGCTAGTAATTTCCCATTTGGACTCCATGCCACCGAGACGATATCACCTGAGTGTCCAACACATGAAAATAGTTCTTGACCATCACTAGCATCTAAAATCTTTATGGTTCGATCTCCGGATGCCATGGCTAGCTGTTGGCCGTTAGGATTATATGTTGCAGATCGTCTTGGAAGATGGGTTTCAACCGCTTCCTGACCTGTTACAACCCATTTACCATCTAAAGTAGAAGCAACAGCGCCGGCCTCATTTACATAACCAACAAGACTAAGTGGTTCCTTTACATAATGCGAACCCGAAGTTTGAATATCCCAAACCTTAGCCATCTTGTCTTCACTAGTGGTTACGATTCTTTGGCCATCTGGTCTCCATGCTACTGAATTAATGGTTTCTGTATGACCTTTTAGCACGAATAGCTCTTGACCACTATTAGCATCCCAAACTCTAGCGGTTTTGTCCTCGCTGGCTGTTGCGACTTTTTTGCTATCTGAACTCCATGCCGCTGAAGTCACATATTTTGAATGACCTTTTAGCACGAATAACTCTCGATTACTATTAGCATCCCAAATCGTAGCCGTTTTTTCGTTGACGGTTAAGATCCTCGTACCATCTGGACTGTATGTTACTACGTTCACTGCCGGCTCATTAGCAATGCCAATTCCAATTGGCGAGGATGTTGCAATCAATAAATCATCAATAGCTGAAATATACCCCCAATTGGGAGGGGATTGACCATCAACGGAAGGTAGCTGAAATTGATCTAAAGTTTTTCCATTATCTGTATCTATCACATTACATACAGGACCGCTGATCAGATAGATGCGATCTTCAAAGGATACAATGTTTGATCCAAATTCGTTGGTTCCCGGAATATGATTTTGTCTTATACCTTCGCTTCGGGCGTAGCTGTCATCATAATACATACCAAAAGTGTTTAAATTATTGAGTTCTTTTTTCCATAGCGTTTGTCCTGTGTAGACGTCGCGAGCACTCAAGACATTTACACCTTGGATTACTAATCTTCCACCAACGACATGTGGCACTGGGCCGTGTGCGTGCCTAGGGAGTACATCCAAGTTAATCTGTTGAGAACCGAACCACAGTAACCCAAGAGGCGCTTTTATCTGGTCTGTTGAAAATATGCTATTTGATGGATCCGAATAGTTGTGTGTCCAATCTGCAGAATTTGGTAAAGCACCAACGCGTCTGAGCACGACAAAATCTTCGATATTCCAATGTTCCGCCTTTGGAAGTCTAGAATTTTCGATCCATTTTATAAGCGAATTTTTATCGTTTTCAGCACCCAGCCACGCGATACCTCCATAAGGACGAATTGGTTGATACAGCCTGTTAGGATCATGTTTGGTGGAGTCAAAACCAGCAGCAAACACATCTTCCGATACTATAAGTCTAGCCAAATATGGTGGTAGAGGATAATCAAACGGGTCTCCAGTGACCGCAGTAAGGCGGTGTCCATATAATCCTGCCATGTTCATACGTTGGCGAAAATTTTCAATATCATCAGGATTTTGATCAATCACCACAAGGTGGAACTGTGATTGATGAATCAACTCTTGAATCAAGTATCCACTACCAATACCGAGTGAAACACAATAGCCATCCTTGACCTTTAATTTTGCTAGGATGTTCCCAGCAACTTTCGACCAAATTTGATCATGTTGCAATGGTCTGATCTTTGGTTTATAACGTTTTGTCATACTGTGACTTTCCCCAAAACAATAGATTTTACCTTCCACAGTACTGACAAAAAGTTTGTTGTCTGCTGCCAGAACGCTCCAAGGAGTCCCTTCTATCTTTCCCTTTACTGCGCTTTCAATGTGATCTAGATCTCTGACATTAATGGTAACTATATTTCCTTTCTTGTTAATCGTCACGAGGTCATCCCCGGCTTTTATGTATAACCTACCCGGTTTGAACGAAACTGGTTGAGAACTAAGTAGTCTATAGGTGTAGTGTGTGGTCTTCGCTCCTTTTCTATCAATAGATTCTTGAAGGTAACCTGGAAACTCATAAACTGAAACTTCACTGCCGTCTACATGATAAAGTCGATCTGTTGTAACCAGCGCTCCATCCTGTAGGCGGACAATCTCAGCACCGTTAGCCGAATTGAAAATGGAGGTACCATTTATATAGATATCTCCTGAAGCTGAGACTTCATAGCCACCAAGTTTATTATTTGGATTATAGTATAGAAATTCCCCTGTCACACGGTCGTAGCAAGCGGGAACTGTTCGNCCACCTGAGACNAACAGATGCTTTGGAGTAGCAACCAAGTATCCTTGTGGNGATATGCCGGCAAAAGAAGGNGCTGAGTGCGCTTGTAAGACNTAAATNGAATTGCTTCCACTNTTTGTCCAAACGACATTGCCTGTCTCAGCTTCCAGTGCGTGTAGATAGGTGCCNACAAAAGGATAAATNCCNGAGGCAAAATAGATCTTACCATCGTANAAAACTGGACCGCCACGTGCAGGNTTCTCGTTAACTAAACGACCATTTCCTAAAACCTTCTTGTCTGTAGGGCCTCCTCGAAACTTCCATAATAGGATTCCATCATCAGCATTTAAACAATAGAGATAGCCGTCNTCACTCACAAAATAGACTTTGNCGTTCCAAGCAATCGGGGCAAATCGNACTGGCGCATCGGTGAAGAATTTCCAGTGTTCCCANCCTGTTTCTGTATGGTAGGCAGTGACACTTCCATCCACCATCGATGGAACAAAGATTTGCNTNCCCATAACNACNGGATCGTATGATAGATCAAACTGTAGTTTTGTTTGTNCTTTAGGCCAAGCGGGTTGAGGTAAATCGAACTGNCGTNCCCATTTTAAGTGCAGTTTGGATGGTAGTTTGCTAGGTGAAGANGGTAGTCGACCNGCACTATAACGCCANTGTGGCCAATCAATGCTCTTCTTATCNACATCTTTAGANCAAGCCAAAGTAATGNTCANTAATACACAGACAGCAAAGGTCAGAACCAGATTTNTTCTNTAATTTCCCAAGTTTTCNCCACATATNTACAGGTGCTATGTGCCNGTAGAAATAGNNCCATCGCTCATTTGAACTATATTGNGNGCGTAAGATGCAACCCGNTGGTCNTGTGTTGCNAGCAGTACTATNCCNCCATTGTCAGCATNTGTAGCCAGATGNTGACATACCATCTCCGTATTTTNATCGTCTAGGTTNCCAGTTGGCTCATCAGCTAGCAACAAACGCGGTTGGTTGAGTAATGCGCGTGCCAAAGCTGTTCGTTGTCGCTCGCCGGTAGAAAGTTTTGANGGGACATGTAATAATCGGTCTATTAACCCAAAGTGTTCAATTAGTTCCAGTGCNCGGTTACGNAGATTNACTTTCATTTGTTGGTTAATACCTTNAAGTGCTAGTGANGCNGCTAGAATATTATCAAGGACATTCAGGTATGGAACTAAGTGGAATTGTTGAAAAACAAAACCAATTTTTATGGCACGATACTGTGCACGTTGATCAGCAGAAATCATGTATAGATTGGTCTCCTCTATCTTAACAATGCCACTGTCAGGTCTGAGTAACCCTCCAGCTGCGAATAACAAGGTGGATTTTCCACATCCACTTGGTCCGCATATTGCCACGAAGCTTCCTTTATCCACTTGCAGTGTAACCTGACGCAAGGCAAAGATTTGTTGCTTTTTGTTAGTATAGGTTTTTTTCACTCGATTCAGTTGAAGCATCTCTTAGTCCTCACGTAAGGCTACAGCTGGATCCTTGCCTGCAGCTATGAAGGCCGGTAACCAACCCGCAACTGCTGCCATCACTGGCACACACACCACTATGAGTAGCATTAATCTCCAGGAGAAGATTTGCGTAGGTAATAGAGAACTCGGTTTAACAGCGGACGCATTCAACTCAATGACAACCAATAAACCGATTAAATAGCCGAGCATCGCCCCTAAGAACCCGACGATGATAGACTTGAAGAGAAACAATTTAATAATCTGACTGGACCCAATCCCGATGGCGCGCAAGATACCGATCTCCGATCTCCGGTCCCGTACATTGATCAATGACAGAAACGCGATCCAAATACCACCGGCGACAACTGAAGCAGAGATGACACTCGATGCTAGAGTTCGACGCTCGTTTTCCAGATGTTGCCTGTGTATCTTTTCTTGTTTTAGGATTTTTTTAGCTAATTTGGCCGCCTCCATACGCATGTTTGCTCGAGCTTGTGCCTTAGTGAACTTTTCAATTACCTGAGTATCAGGTAAATACGCTAAAATTTCCCTGGTAATCTTGGGTAAGTCTGTCAACGCGCATCCGCATTCAATCGCCCATATCGCGTTGATCAAGCCTTCCTTTTTTAGCATTCGTTGTGCTGTTAACAAGTGGATCCAGATTGTAATATCATCTTTGTTCCCACGCGTATTATGTATTTGTGAGACAGTGAATTTCTCTCCCTTCAGAGTAACCTTATCACCAACTTTAAGGTTCTCGACCATGGCAATTTCACTGCCAAGTACGATTTGTCCCAGCGGCACTGTTTGCGCAATCGGTTTTTGCGGTTGCCGATGTGTAATTGGCACCTGACCACGGATTCCAACTAGGAATACTGTTCGGTTGTTGCGTTCAGGCCAACGGATTCGCTGTTCAACGGTCGGCAACAGATGGTTGATAGTCACAATTTTGCTCTCGGCTAACTTTGAGGCATACGACTCTGGCATGAACTTTGAAGCATAATTATTAGAATACAGTTCGTTCAGGTTTTGATCTTCCGGCAGAATCACGATATTGAACCCCATTCCTTTACTGATTTTGCGCATCTGATCCTCAAGTTCTTCTGTATGGTTTTGGACAACTTGTCTTTTAGACCGCAGTATCTGCTCAGTTTGCACGTTATGGATGGTAAGTAACATGATGACACTTGTACTGCAAGCAACCGCAGTCATTACACCGAACACCATAAACCCAAAATGGAACTTACGATGGTATATCTCACTGAGGATGAGGTGCCAAGTATTAGTCATACGCACAAAAAACTGAATTGTAATCAAACATCACGACGGAGCTTGATAGTAAGTGATACGCCTATTACACCCAGTACACTGACGATGACAACAACGCCAACAGGAATCAAAAATCCTACGTTCAGAGGTTGATTTTCGATCACAGGTGTTTCGGCTATAGGGGACNAATNCGAAGCCTGTTGCATAACTAGGCTTTCNGAAGAACTTTTCAATTCCACGTTGTCAGCCAATGTNGCTATGCTCGTCAAATTGGGTAGAGGTTGTGGAGGGATAGCAGTTCCTGTAACAATCTGATGCCAGTTTGCTCTGAAAATTAGATCTGACCCAGGATTTTGTTCTTTAACTTGGCATGAACATGCACCCGTCAAAAATTGACAACTATCAGTAATAGTTTGANTATTGATTCCTTTGCCGATTAGTGCAAAATGAGATCGTCCTTGGCCAAAAACAGGAATGGCTATCGGCTCATTAAATTGATGGAGATCCGGTTCACTATTAATTAGAAACGAAGCAAAGATTTCCTCAACAGGGTCATTGTGTTTGAGACGTAAGACGGAGAAAGCCAAACGCAATTCAACCTGTGTCTCCGGATAAAAGGCTTCGTCATTTTCAATCGTCTCAAGGTTCGGTAGTCGCAGTTTCTGTTGTAGAAGATCCAAGTTTTCTTGAAGACGATTTGCAGCTGCGTCATCTTTCGTTTGGTTGCCACTTTCAATTAGTATCCACACGGCCGACTCCCCTTCACCGATTCGCTCGATAATTGCTTGTCTTGCGGGTGAATCAATCAAAGCCTCAACAGTTTCTTTACTTAAGGATCCCACCCATGCCAAATGAGGCGTTTTTACCCATTTAGGATAACGCACAACCATCAGAGGATATTGACTAATAGGGTACTCTCCTACCTGGAATTTTTCAGAATATCGAAAGTCTTCGTTTGCATCAACCAGTTGAACTTCAATATTCGCAGGTTTTTCTTCTTCTAAGGCAACTTGTTTTAGCTGATCAACCAAACCAAGATGTTCTGCAGATAATGAGTTATGATACAATATTAGTACTGAAAAAAGATCTGGTTTCCACCTTTCCAACGCATATCGGAAAACAGGTATCTGGCAAGTTACGGCTGAGGGGATATAAATTAGGGAACAGGTTATTATGCCTGCCAAGTATATTACAACACGACTTTTAAGATTCCTTCTCATAATTTTAAATCAATCCAAGTTTTCACATTGCGACTTTTTGTCTGTTTATCAGTCTTATTAAAGTATATAGAAAGAATTGGTAAATGTGAATAGTTTCTATTATTTCGAACATTATCGAAGACTCCCTTTCTCTACTGTGTAAACCATCTGCAACCTATTTTGCTCAATATTTTTGCAATTCTAGTAATTGATCCAGCATCTCAAGCTCTGATGGATCTTTTTGGGTTTATAATCCACTTAATCTTTTTACTTTGTGCTTTTTTCTATCGGACCTTAATCGACTTGGATTAAGGTCCGATAGTGCCATTATAATCGTGATATCTTTCCAACAGCAATCATTCTAATGCCGAGCAAACAATTTCCGGGAAAACTCGTATCTGGCTTGACAATTCGTTCCACTGCTTTGTCATTGATTTTTATTTGGATTGGAAATTACTGGTTAACACACACAGGTCTAATTACCCACTCAACTCAGATCGGTGAGTCAGTACCACCTATTCCTGCCGTAGCAGCTTTAATCTGCCTTGTCGCCGTCAATCCTATACTCCGGCGTTTTGCCAATTTTCTTTCACTTTCACAAGCCGAAATCATTGTTATTTACAGTACGGTTGCTATTGCAATCTCCATGTCATCGATTGGCATGGTAAGGTATTTTTTACCCGTACTTACAGCACCATTTTACTATGCTTCTCTAGAAAATGAATATGCTCTTTTTAACCAATATTTACCTGATTGGTTTGTTNTCACTAATAANCAGACAATTATTGATTCATACGAAGGTATAGGTCATGGTACATTGGTACCGTGGGGAGATTGGATAGTTCCANTATTCTTTTGGACATTGATGTTCATTGCGCTTTTCTGGACNATGCTTTGNCTNGTTGTNATTTTTCGTCGACAATGGGTAGATCAGGAACGNCTTGTTTTTCCCGTNGCGCGATTTGGCCTCGAAATCGCCAGAGAAGAAAGTCCTGAACTACTAATTCCCCCGTTCTTCCGCAATCAATATATGTGGATCGGCTTNGGACTCGCTTTCTTCTACAANNTGTTAAATATTATTCATGCNTTTTATCCATCACTTCCTTCACCAGGCAGAAGTTTCAATCTTGGCGTTTTATTCATGGAACGACCTTGGAGNGCTGTTCGACCGATTTCCTTTCAATTTCGGCCCGCGATTTTTGGACTTGCCTACCTTATGCCCCTGGATGTCAATTTTTCTGTTTGGTTCCTTTATTTTGTTTTGAAATTTGAGGCTGTTGTTACCTCAGCACTAGGCTATAATCTACCAGGTTTTCCATATGTACATGACCAAAGTAGCGGCGCATTTTTGGCACTAACAGTTGCCTTNTTNTGGGTTGGNAAGCGACAATTCAAGAATGTGGTATTCAAAGCATTTGGNTCTTCGTCAATCGATGACAGTAATGAACCTCTTTCATTCCGTGTTGCTTTCTTTGGTGCTATCAGCGGTTTGGNCTTTATTTGTNTTTGGTGTNTGGCAGCAGGAATGACNGTTACCACAGTTCTTCTCTTCTTTGGTCTAATCTTGGCTTTCGCTTTAGTCTACACGAAAATCCGTGCTGAAGCAGGTGCACCAATGATTTGGCTCTTTCCCTATGGTGAACATAAGCGTGTAATGCTCAACGCATTTGGACCAAAAGCGTTTATTCACAACAGTAGCTTTCAGAATTTAAGCGTTTTTGCNAGCTTNACTTTCNTATCACGAGGTTATTTCCCCGCTTTTATGGCATATCAGTTAGAAGCCATTAAGCTTTGCGATGACGTGAAAATGAATCGNCGTGCTATGGCTATTGCTATTATGTTAGCACTTGTGGTTGGCTTGTCAGGCGGATACTGGATGCACATTACAGCTTTCTACGAATATGGTGCTAATATCCTTGAAGGTGGTGACGGGATTCGGGGAGGCACACGTGGTGCGTCNTTGATTCAGCAGGAATATAANATTTTGAGGGGNTATCAAGTCTCCAGAAATTCTCCCGANTANGCNCGNACNGGTGCNGTNGGTTTNGGNTTTNTATTTACNNCCCTNNTGGCAACTTTNCGGCGNAACTTNCTTCAATTCCCACTACANCCTCTCGGATTCGCNATGGTAACAGCCTATGGAGATCCATTGTGGGGTGCNTTTCTTGCTGCTTGGATATTTAAACTGTTAATCACTCGGTTGGGNGGGTTTGGACTTTACAAAAAACTTATGCCTGGTTTCTTAGGAGTTGCACTNGGTCACTTCTTCACAGCAGGGATCNTGTGGGGAATNCTAGGGACNGTTGGAAGTGAAATCTTTCGNGGTTATGGNGTCTGGTTCGGTTGATTNAGNNTTTNAACANTTACTTGACAAATAGGGCANAAACAAAAGAGCCNTTTACTCTNCTTAAATNNTGTTCGAGTGAAAGG
This sequence comes from Candidatus Poribacteria bacterium, assembly GCA_002729415.1. Lineage (GTDB taxonomy): Bacteria > Poribacteria > WGA-4E > WGA-4E > UBA9662 > UBA9662. Next base: position 36,872 of record PBXZ01000020.1, read on the forward strand.
CTCTTATTACGCTGAATNGATCTAGGTTAAGCTTATTAAATTCTATTTGGCTCTGATAGCAGCCCATTTTGTTGCTAGCTTACCTTTTGGACCTACTGCAAATGGTACATTAGTTAAAATCACCAACCCGGTTTTCGAAGCTTGTTTNCCAAAGACGATTGAATGCGGATACCAGCCACTCCAACCTTTCTGGCCNGGNGTATCGTCGTCACCATCATTCACACAAATACTGNCACCAAATTCCATGCCAGCCTTAAATGCACCGNCACCAAGTTCATCTGCAGGGAACCTTGATTCGTAGTANGTNATNTTTTTTGCCTCATTACGAATAATAGCCAGATCAACTTTTCCATTAGCNTTAGNNGGTNNTTGATATTCCATCATACAATCATCCCCTTTAGCTAATCCATTATGGTTACACAATTCCGATTTGTGAGGTAAGGCCCAGTTATGCAGGTAAAACTTTTTACTTCCGTCATCCCGTTTCCCTGTCATTTCAAAAGCCAATTGCACCGAATCCCCATTCCAGGCGCTGTTAGCTTTGTTTTCATGTTCATCGTCAGAGACGACGAGACCAATATAAAATGCATCCGGTTCCCAAAGAAATATTATACCGGTTTCGTGATCTTTTTTNCCGTTCCATTTGCCGCCAGCATGCTCCTCAAATTCCTTCTCATTGCCCGCATTGGTCTCGTTCTTAACCCCTTTGAAAGGCTTACCATTGGTACCAACAACCGAACGCGGTCCCTCCAGAACTCCAAGATCCCAATCATCAAATTTACCATCAATTCTAATGTCCAGTATACCACCATCAACCGCATAGGCTTCATATTTGTCATGGGTTTTACTTCGCCATTGCGCATTGACTGGCAATGTAACTAAAATAAAAAATGCTAAAAACATGAATGTGAATGCAATGAAAATATTCACTAAACCGTAATATTTCAGATGCTTCATAATCTTCCTCCTACCCGTGGATTTAGAGGTTAATTTTCACAACCGAGTCCAATTTAACCTGATAAATTCTAGTCTGTGCAGCCAGTAATGTCAATCATTTTCAACTTCTTACTTTTAATTTATGTATAAAATTGCTTTCTTAAATATAGATTTTGCAGCGGGTTTCTTACTGCAAGTGGATAGAATAGCACCGTAACACTTTGGGGAAATGAGGTATGCTATTCGTCTACACGCTTTCAGTATGAATAGTTGGGTAGTTCCTCGTTTTTTTATGCCATTTTTTATGTTTTTACCAACTGAGATCATCGTTGATCACGAAAATAGGAGCAGGACTCCTAATTCTGGCATATTGGTAATTTGTTTTTTTCAGGGGGATTGCTGAACTTGTTTCGATGCCCCTTGATTTTGCCAACCAACTTCCAAATCATTTTAATTCCTAATTTAGTCGTCAAAATTTCTACGGTAATTAATATCTTGAACGAGTTTGTTGTACGTCAGATTCCTAGATTTATATTCTTGTCACTTCGTTGATCTACTTAATGTGACAATGGGACAAGGTAATTTACTTTATCAATGATGAGTTTTCAAACAGAAGGCCGGACATGCCAGATAACTGAGAGGTTGGTGATCAAGGGATGGTTGGTGCTCAGAACCCTATGTGTGCACCCGTTAGTTGACATAAATTAATGCTAATCACCAGCTAAGTTATGTGAATTCTTAACTTTGACAGTTAATTAAGTCGAACTCAGAGGTAAAGTGGATTTGACATAATTAATTATTTTCTTTTTTTAATCTTTCCCCAAATTGATGATAGCTTCTCTAAAGGGAATACTGATTGTGCTCTTTTCCATCCATTCATGATTTTTTTAAAATCATCTGTTGTAAACGCCTCTTTAGCAATAAATATTTCGTCAACAGAGCCGACAAGGTTTTCAACCTTTCCCCAACCGCCAATCTGAATTGGATCTTTATTGTCAACACTCCATTTAGGATTCTTTTTCATCCCATCTTTTTGAGCATCCAAAATGCCATCAACGTAGAGTTGCAAATTATCCCCAGCTTTTACTGCCGCAACATGATGCCAACCACTATTAACTATTTCAACCTTACCATCAATTGCACCGAATTCAGCGGCTGCGCCAGCTCCACCTCCCGCATATTCAAAACCGAAGAAATTTCCGGGACGATCTATAGCTGAATTTAGGTTCCACCAATTGTCCGGTTCTAACTTTCGCTTGGCAATAATATAGGCGTCGGCCTTTTTGGAGTTGATCCAAAGACCAATAGTAAAATCGTCCTGACCAAAATCAAAATCTGCATGGTGACGAATAATGACATAATTTGGATCACCCGCTTGTCCCTGAAATTCAAGTGAGGTGCCAAATTTACCTGCAACCCACTTGGGATTCTGAATTGTACCTTTATGCCCATTACCTGTCTCATCAGCTACAACCTGTCCGCTACCTTCATCAAACAACCAGAGTGTCACCAGATTCTTCATGTTGAGTGCCGATGAATTTTTACAAACAACTAAAAGGGAAGAAAATATCAGGCACACCAAGATCCATTTGTAGAAGTCAATTATATTTTTTAGTTTCCCACCGTAGACCTGCTGAATATGATCCTTCATTTATTAGTATACTCCTCAATATTTAGTGCGCTCCATTAGACAATCTTGATTCATCAATCCACAATTTTAGTAAGGAACACCCAAGAAAACTGCAGAATAATTGTGCCATAACCAGCCGATACTATGCAACATTACCATATCTTTTGGATTTGAATGATAACACTCAGGTAATTCTAGGTTTATTAACTTTGTCCGGAAAGTTAGCGGGTACACGTCAAAATGTAGGATGTAAATTAAAGAGTATAGTACATCATTATTTGGTTCTGACTACCGAAGGACTACAGATGATTGCTTCGATGTTACTATATGATAAAATGTTACTTAACTATATTCCTGTATCGTATGGACTAAGGACAAAAAATGGCTTATATAAGAAACTGGAGGGATGTCCAACCCAAAATTGCCCATCTTAGTGCTGTACATTGGGGGGGATTACGCACCCGAGGGCGAAGTAGTGAAGATGACCGGGATCGCTTGGAACGGTTGGGTGGTTTTGCACGACATGCACTTCAGGGACGTAAGACTTCAGATCACCACAAGCACGAGAATACAGAACAGGTTTACTATATCCTTAGTGGTAGTGGGGAAGTGCTATTTGACAACAAGCGGTATCCTGTTAAATCTGGTGATGCGATCTATTTGCCTTCAGGTGTTTATCACCAGATGTTTAATGACATGAATGAAGCTTGGCTGGAGCACCACGTAATCAGCATGAATGTTGAGGGTAACGGGGGCAAATTCACCATTCGCAATTGGAATCAGGTTCCTCCACAGGGGGATGGAGCTGGTGCCATACGATGGCGCCAACTCGGATACAAAGGCAAAGAGGAAATCAACTGTTTACGAGGAATGCGCTTCATCGATCGCGAAGCCGTACAGCCAGATAACGAAGCAATTGAACGGTATTATGACGATATAGAACAGGTTTACTATGTTTTAGAAAATCGTGGCATACTTCAAAGCAACGGTGAAAAACAGGAGATTACCGAAGGTGACATGGTTCACATTCCAATGGGTATGACTTACAGGATTGTAAATCCATATCAGGAATGGTTAAGTTACTTAATCATGGCTGGATAGGGGCTGAAAAAATTGAAGTCATCCAATTGTACCTGTTTCTATTGTTTATAGTATTCTGATAGTTACTGGGTAAAACCTTGCTTTCTGGACTATTTTTGATCATTTGTTAGGTCTTGGTCAGGTGCTTCAGGATTGAGTGGCTGAACATAATGAATCTGACGTGCAATTTCAGTGAACCCCATTTTAGGGTAAAACGTTGTTCCGACCGGATTCTGTTCAAGGGTTTCAATCTTTGCCATATGCATTTCTTCTTGTCGAAAGTAGTCTAGTGCGGCTTGAATTAATTGCCTACCTAATCCCTGGTGCTGGAATTTCGGATGTACCGCTAAATTTGGAATTTCCCCGATTTTTGTGATTTGATTAATCCGTGTTGTAATATAACCAACCACCTGATTGTCAACCTCAGCAATAAATACCCCTTCAGGATTGATTTCTACATCAGCATCAATATGCTTAGCTTTGCGAGTTTTCCAGTTAACAGCATCAATAAGACCATATTCATCTTCGATATTTTTATCGATTGATACTCTTTCAAAACAAATAATGGTGATTTCTCGCAGAATTTCCAGGTCAGAGGATGTATATTTTCGAATCATGTTTCTTTAATAGCAATAAACTCATCTTACGCCGGTTGCAATATATGCTGGAAACCGACACTCTTTAATATTGGGCAAAGCAAAGACCAAAAAATTTAAGGATTGGTCTACAGTGTATAATAGGGACGATTAAATGACAATAATGAATTTGAGTAGATACTGTGGTCCCGAATAACAAACAACTAAACTATGAGGAGTAGAAATGCGCTTAGGTGGGCCTTTATTTGGTGTAACTAACAGCCCTGAAGAATGGGTAAAAGCAGTGAAAGATCATGGCTATCGCGCTTCTTACTGCCCAATTGGGTATGATGCTGAGGAAGATGAAATTCAGGCATATTGTCAAGCTGCCGAGAAAGCTGATATTATTATTGCAGAAGTGGGTGCTTGGAGTAACCCGATTAGTCCAGATCAACAGATTCAACGGGAATCTGTTGAAAAATGTAAGAGATCTTTACAACTAGCTGATGAAATCGGTGCTAAGTGTGCGGTAAACATTGCCGGATCACGAGGAGACAAGTGGGATGGTCCTGATCCTTCAGACCTTACCGTGGATACCTTCGATTTGATTGTTGAGACCGTACGAGACATTATTGATACAGTAAATCCTCAACGTAGCTTTTATTGTCTGGAGACTATGCCTTGGATGTATCCTGATTCCGCTGACAGTTATGTTGAGTTATTAAAAGCCATTGATCGGAAGGGATGTGCGGCACACCTCGACCCTGTAAATTTAATTTGCAGCCCACAGCGATATTTCAATAATGGTAGTCTTATTAAGGAATGTTTTGCCAAGCTTGGCCCTTATATCAAATCGTGTCATGCCAAAGATATTCTCCTGCATCCTCAGCTAACTACCCACTTGGACGAAGTTCAACCTGGAAAAGGGTGTTTGGATTATACGATTTACCTTCGAGAACTTAGTAAACTGGATCCTGATACCCCTTTAATGATGGAACACCTTCACAGCGAAGAGGAATACCGAGAAGCCGCAATATATATTCGAG
>PBXZ01000021.1:0-39192 GCA_002729415.1 Candidatus Poribacteria bacterium
TCAATCAACTCTACCGTTTCCAGTTACTTGATATTAATTCCCGCCCAATTTAATTTATGTGTTTTGGGCTAAAGTATCAATTTCTTCTAGTTTAAACCTGACACTTACGATGAACGGAGATTCATTTTCGTTCCAATGACCATAAGTGGTTGTTACAATGGTGCCATCCGTTAAACATTCAACACCCGGATAACAACAATCACTCCCCTTCTTATTATCCATCAACCGGATACGATATTGTCCTTCTTCTCTGTTGATGATATCATGGTATTTTCCAATCCATGCCACCCAGCCACCATGAGTTGGGCTATCCCGAGTGGTATCTCGAAACACGATGACTAACCGGCCATCTTTGGCATAACAACACGTATGACGATCGCCTGTTAGTGAAGCTGGTAACTCAATTGGCTCAGACCAATGCTCTCCTTCATCGACAGAAAAAGCTGCAAAGGAATTAAATTGGCGGCTATTTTCCCTCAACAACATTGCTAACTGATTTCCATTAGGGGATCTGACAAGACCGGGTTCACAAAGATGTGCAACGGGATGATGAGTTGCAATTGTTGGCTGACACCAAGTTAATCCTCCATCCTCGGAGGTGATTTTGTATACGTCAAACCGAGTCTGCTCTGCTTGATTTTGCGGATCAAGGAAACGTCCATCATCGTGGAAGAAAGCCATATAATTCCCGTTTTGCAGTCGGACGACATCCCCCATAGCTACGATTCCACCGAAATCACCGATAGCTTCCAATTGACTCCAAGTGATTCCATTGTTCTCTGAAACTGCCATACGGATCGGATATAATCCAGAAAAGAGAATTAAGCGCTTGACACCTTGTTGGTCCACAACACGATGAATTGTTGGCACCTCTTTTGAAGTGGTCCAATTTTTCGGAACTTCAAGTCGTTCTGACCATGTTAAACCAGTGTCAGAACTTTTCTTCATAACAACTGCGCCGTTACCATGTCCTTTCGGATAAACAGCGATAATTGTTTGTTGATCTTCAAGCAACACAGTTGAAACGTGACCAAGATACTGTCCTTCTTCTTTATCTACAATGATTTGCCTGTGTGTTTGGTCAGCGAGATCGATGGTTGGAATAGTATAACCAAGTGTCATAATTGAAGTAGCGTTTGGCATAAGTTTCCTTTTTCAGCACAACTGGTATAAAGCAGCATAGCACAGCTTTCAGGGGTATATCAAGCAGACCTCATAGAGAATTGCTTATAACAATGAAGTTAAAGTGGTGATCAACATTAAAGAATAATAATGCTTTCTTGATACAACTTTATAACACTATCAACCAGTGATCAGACGAAATCTTAGGGAGGGAGAAACCGTTTGTTTCAATCTATGTATTAAGAAATGGGTATTCTTGGTAGGCTTCCAGATGGTTGGGTCGCTTCGTCTCTTTTTCCTTTTCTAATATTCCCGGACGATGGACAGCTGGTATAATTTGGATGTCATAAATTTCCTCGCATCCATTTTCATACTTAAACGTTGCAACAATACTCTCACTTTGCAAATCTAACACCACAAACCCACTAAACAGTGATCTTTGTGCAATCGGCAAGTCAGCAAAAGTTGGGCTGCTTTTACGTAGGTGAGATAGGCCGACAAAAAGATAATTTTGATATCGGGCCATACCTCTGGCGAAACCGGGTAGTTGGGCCATACCTCTGGCGAAACCGGGTAGTTGGGCAATTATTTCAAAACTTCCTGCGTCAAGTGTTGTACGTGCCAATTCACCAGTGGAAGATAGCAAAAAATACAAAGCATCATCATAAATCCTAGGAGAGTGTGGCATCGGCANGTTTCGAAGTACTATCTCGTCCTTTTCAACATCTATCAAAATCCCACCTGAGACTTTGTCCCGACGCCACCCTTTTTCTATGTTGGATTCACCCAGTGCCGTTACGTAACGTGGCTTACCTTCCTCTAAAGCAAGACCATTTATGTGACATCGATCCTCANCCACAGAGTCGGTAATGAAACTNGGGAACCACTTGGGTTCGAAAGACAATGTATTATTNGCCAAAACGAGACANGANAAAAGTGTGTTCACTCCCCATAAACCATCATCCCCCCAAGCTATATCATGCATGTTGANTTCACCAGAAAAGTAAGTTGTTTGCGGAACATATAGNCGNTCGTGCATACCNAACNGCTTAGNNTCAGCAGAACTTAATTCTGGNCTATCNANTAAAACTTCAACTGTATCACGTGTTGCAACCGCTAACTGATCGCCGGTAGCAGCTATCCCCATTGGTCGATGGAAACCAAACGATAGCTGAATCAGGTTATGAGTATCGATAGCACTAACAAAAATAATTTTTCCAGCTTGATATGTACTGATAATCAGCGTGCAGTNGGTNTAATTGAGAAGTTCAGGAAGGTTAGGAGAATAAACACAACTAAGAGGAGACAATTGATTATTCATTAGAACTATTTNCTATCAAGATTTTGATATATTTGTTTGGCTTGTTCAATTTGTTGACGTATGAGNTCGCAGCCACTCTGCCAAAATTCCGGATTNCTAATATCAAATCCCATACTANTAATAAGTTTGCTTGGTGACACGGATCCGCCTGCGCTCAGGAGGTCAAGATATTTGGGGATAAAAGATTCCTTTTCTCGGCGATATTGNGCATAGAGTGACCGCACTAGCAGTTCACCAAAAGCATAAGAGTATACATAGAATGCAGCTTGAAAAACGTGTGGAATATAAAGCCACCACCACTTATGNTCTTCGCCCAATTGTAGTGAATCACCAAACATTTCTTGTTGTGTTTCATGCCACAAGTTACANTAAGTCTCAGCAGATTGTTCTCCCTGCTGACGTCTAAGTNGATGGGCAGCACGTTCGAAACGAAACATAGCAATCTGTCGAAAAACTGTGGCGATCGTTCCCTCAATTTGACGGGATATTAGCTCAAGCTTATGCCGAGGCGATTCAATGCGGCTCAAAAGCTTTTCAAATACAAGCATTTCACCAAATGTGCTTGCGGTTTCCGCCATTGGTAATACTGGACTATAATTTAAGATGTTCTGTTGGCTGGCTAGCAGATTGTGAACACCGTGACCCAACTCATGGGCGAGTGTGGCAACATCGCGTAAACTTCCAGTATAATTCATAAAGATATATGGATGTAGACTAGGAGTAACTTTCATGCAATATGCCCCGCCTTGTTTCCCTGCTTTTGGGGCAGCATCGATCCAGCATTTTGAAAAGAAGAGTTTGGCTTTCTCTGCTAACTCAGAGGAGAATTCACCGTAAGCCTCAAGCACGATTTGTTGTGCCTCCTCAAATGGAATTTGGAGTTGTTCGTCTGCAACTGGCGCGTACCGGTCATAATGGGTCAATTCCTCAATGCCAAGCAATTGCCGTTTTAACCGATAATATTCCTCCACCAAACTATAGTTTTCGACACAAACTTCAACTACGGTATCTACCACGGGTTGTTCAACTTCATTGGCTACGTGCCTTGAAGTCTCAGCTAATTCAAAGTTTCGCAATTGATCAATAACTTGCTTTTCATGGAGCAAAGTGTTAAAAATAAAGTTAAGACTGTGAGCATTCTGCCTCAATCCACGAGTTAAAGAGCGGGCGGCGATTCTCCGTTTTTCACGATCGGGGTCATGAAATCGCACTAAAAGTTCACTTTGAGTAAAACCTTCTGCTCCGATTTTAAACACTTGGCGCGACGTAATTTCCGTAAAAAACCTAGTAAATGCTTGACCACGTGTGTTTGCTGTTTGTTCTAGTATTTTTTCCTCGGCTTCTGACAGTTTATGCTTGATAACCTCCCGTTGATGCTTGAGGTAGTGGCGGTAAGAATCTAGCTGAGGTGAATTAATAATTTGATCGAATACTTCGTCCGGAATTTGCCCAATCTCTAAATCGAAGAAAAGCTGGTGAGATGAGGCAACCGAACTTACTTCACGTGTGTGTTGCAAAAGAGCGCTATGTTTGGTATTAGTTGTATCTGTTGAGAAAAGCAATTCAGCGAAACAACTGGGTTTAGCAGATATCTCGAGCAACGATTTATACTCAACTAATGCAGATTCAAGAAATTCTGCTGTTAGATTTTCGCTGACTATTTTACCTTTATATTTTTCTTCAAAGATAATTGAATGCTTCGTAATTAGGTCGAGATCCCGACCTAATTTTGGGTCATCAACACCTTGATAGAGATCAGATAGATCCCAAATTGGTGGTTTGTTTCCATTTTCTGCTCTCAAAGAATTCACTCCTGCTCACGATTCAAGAACAATTGTAATGCTCGATTAGGTAATTACGGTTAAACATCATTTACATACAACGGGTAGAAGAGTTATTATATCATACGGTTTTCTGGTGTATTTAACAAGGAACTGGAGGACCGCAATTACAGTTTGAATCAACTCCCGTTCTTGTTTGCCATTATGCCTTAAATCAACGTATGCACACCTTACTTTGATTCAATTATGTTTTAAACTAATCTAGTACCCTCATTCAATTAAACAATATAGAAAAGGGTTCCAAAATGTCTTCGNAAAAGCCTTACAAAGTNCGTGCTATCCACTGTGATCATAAGTCGTCCCAAGAAGANATCTATGAACGACTGAAAACAATAACAACTCCGTTAAANCGTTCGTGGAATAAAATAGAAAAAGCCAACAAAATTGGTNTCAAAGTTAACATGCAGATGCGGACTGATGATATTCGCCGAATTGGGGGTAGACGACAAGAATTNGTGGACGATGAAGTNACACGCGCTGCATTGCGGCTCTTGNNGGAACGGACAGATGCCCAAATCTTNGTTATTGACACCAGTACAGCTCCCTGTGGGCAACGCCCCGGATCGGATTATAATATGCGCTCTCTNTTTGAAGAGCTCAATATTCCTTATGTAGAAGCAGGAAATCCGCCATTTGAGCGCTACAAAGTCCCCGGAGGCGGTCTGATGTTTTCCGAGTATCAGCTCTCCGCGGCTTTGGTAGAAGCTGACGCTTTTGTTTCTATCGCTAAGATGAAAAGTCATGCCTTCATGGGAATTACNCTATGTCTCAAGAATCTGTTTGGGCTGCCTCCCATATTACCTCACGGGCGNCTCAGAACCTATTTCCATCATGTGATNCGTCTATCGTATGTATTACCCGATCTAGGTTTGATTNCGCAACCTTGTTTGAACATCATTGATGGATTAACAGGTCAGTCCAAACGGGAATGGGGTGGTGAAGGTCGTATCTGTGATGCCTTAATTGCNGGGGATCAAGTAATTGCCACAGATGCTTGTGGAACTTATTTAATGGGAACAGATCCATCTTCTGATTGGCCAAATCCTCCCTACCGCCGTGACCGCAGTCCCATAGCGGTAGCAGCAGAGCATGGCTTTGGCACAGTTAATCTGGATGAGATTGATTTTGAGATGGGTGACCTTAAACCTCCNTTAGCAGAGTTTAACTCGGTTGAACTCGATTCCCATGAAAAGATAGCTAGCCTGCGCCGTACCGCCAGTCATCAGGCACTATTTTACCGTGATAACTTCAGCCGATTGACTGAACGTTATGCGGGCTCCTATATCTTTCTTCAGAACCAGGAAGTGGTTTGGAACGGATCCGATCCGGAAAAAGCAGGAGGTGTTCAGCATCTAAGTGGTGAGACAGAAACTCAAGCAGTCTGGCTCAAGCTGGTTGATCCGGAAGAGAAAGAAGGTGAGCGTATGCGTGTATATGAGCAGATTCTGGTAGCTTAGCCCGAGCTTTTGCCCACTAATGTCAAGCAGTTATATACTCGTCGAAAGATCGATCAGCTTTCTGTTACAATCTAAGTGGCTAGTCAATAAATATAACAACTCATTATGCGTAGGAACCGCCAATTAATGGGCAACATATGACCACTTCCCTTAAGTGAGATGTATGCCAGCTAAAATCATAAGTTCGATCCAATTCCCTACCGAAGTAAGAAACGGGTTCTCTTCCTTGCCGGTGTAAAGTTTCAGCTGTAGTATGTTTGAATTAACCGACTAGCCAAAACGATCGCCGTTTCTTGGCAGTTACAACATCTCTTTCCCTTTCCATTGTATCATCTTTTTAAACCGGTGTTCTATATTTCCTTAGTCCTCGGTCAGGATCCGTTTCCAATTCCCCTTTCTCTTAACCACATTGGCTCGGGTTTTGGCGACGGTTGGTATCATCTGTTACCATCCAACAGCATAACCATCTCGCCGCGGGTCGGAACCTCCAACCAATAGGANGGGGTCAGTATTGATCATAATTGTTTGTGCGTTGCCAGGACCATTCCAATCTCCTAGAATTTGGAGTTCGTGCCCTTTTTCAATTAGTCCTTCGCGGGCTTGATTGCTGAATCGTCCTTCCAGTTGGAGGACATCAGAACATATATGTGGTACTGTCGATTCCATTGGATTTTGCAGGCTGCGCCATCGAGGTGTTTCCACTGCTTCCTGAGGTGTCATCCCGAAATCNATGATATGNGTCACTAATTGAAGATTCGTTTGCACTTGTGTGTCAGCTCCGGGTGTACCACAAATTAGAAACGGCTGATTATCTTTCAATATAATCACAGGGTTCATCGTATGGCGAACCCGTTTACCTGGCATTAAGCAATTCGGGTGATCGGGTTCAAGATGCCAATAGGTCATGCGGTTATTCAGCAGAATACCCGTATTCCCAGCTATTAGGCTGGATCCAAAACCTGACTGGATGCTTTGCAGAACGCAAACGGCATTTCCCCATTGATCAGCGACGCAGAAACAGGTTGTATCTTCAAACTGTTCTGGTGTTCCAGATACGACCTCAGTCAGCATCTGGTCGAGATTAATACGCTCAGCCTGCTTAGCAGCGTAGGCTTTAGACAACATACCCTGTAACGGGATATCAACCCAGTCAGGATCCGCGACGTACTTCTCTCGATCAGCAAATGAAAGCCTCTTGGCCTCAACCATCAAGTGGACACTCTCAGCGGTATTACAACCCATTGACTGAAGGTCGAAATGCTCAACAATATTTAGTTCCTGTAATAAAATATGACCACTAGAATTAGGAGGCATTTCATAAACATTATAGCCTCGATAGGTAGTGTAGATCGGATCAACCCAACTGGCTTGATAGCCTGACAGGTCCTTTCCTGTCAGCAGCCCATCGTAAGCTTGACTGAACTGGACCATGGCTTGAGCAATATCGCCCTCGTAGAACGTTTCGCGCCCTTTAGCCGCAATTTCTCGTAAAGTCATACCAAGATCCTTCTGGTAAAGAATATCTCCAGCCTTAAGTGGTTGTCCATTGTCAGTAAAAATTGCGCGTGTATATGGATCCTCGGCAAAACGTGCATTCTCACTACTTAGTGAATTAGCGAAATGATGACTGACAGGGAAACCATTCTCACACAATGAAATTGCGGGATCAAAGACTTGGTCGAGTTTGAGGGTACCATAACGTTGATGTGCTTTTAACCAGCCGTCAACCAACCCAGGAACCGAGACACTGCGGATGCCTTTCATTGGAATTCCTCCCTGCTTNAGATAGAGGTCCCGATTGGCAGCGTAAGGTGCTGGGCCAGTAGCNTTAACACCAGTTACTATTCCCGTCTCTGCCCAGTAGACCAGTATAAATCCATCTCCTCCAATACCAGAACTGTGTGGTTCAACTACACCTAATGNGGCGGCCGTTGAGATTGCGGCATCGATAGCGTTCCCTCCGGCCATCATTGTTTGGATTCCAGCTTGTGAAGCAAGTGGATGCCCTGAAGTTACCATTCCGTTCCTACCCATTATGGACGGGCGGAAACCCGGAAATTTGTCTCCGTGTGGTGATTGCATTCCTCTTCCCTAATTTTTTTTTGACAAATTACTCAACGTTATGAATCCTAACACATAAATTCTCCAGTATTTATGATAATATGGATAAGTTTATGAAACAATGTACAAAAAGATCTTAGGTCATGGATGTAATTCAGCAATTTGTCAATCGGGCACGCAAAGTAAATAAGCGCATTGTTTTTCCCGAAGGTAGTGATGAACGGATTCAGAAAGCCGCTAGGTGGCTTCTGGATGATGGTATTGTTCAACCAATACTTATCGGAGAAGCAAATAAACTCAAAAAACAGGCTGATATCAGTGGTATATCGCTGGATGGAATTGGTATTGTTTGCCACGAAACGGCTCCTTGTCTCAACGATTATGCTGCTGCTTACAACACTGCTAGAATTGGAGTGTCAAAGAAGGTTGCTTTGCGTTTGCTACGTCGCCCACTTATATTTGCTGGTATGATGGTCGCACAGGGTGATGCGGACGGTTGCGTTGCAGGTGTGGCGAATGCTACAGCGCGTGTCATCGAAGCGGCAGGTCTCACGATCGGATTTGCTGAAGGAATCTTTGGAGTGTCCAGTTGCTTCATCATGGTGATTCCCAATTCTTTAGATGGTAAGGATACAGTTTTGATGTTTTCAGATTGTGCTGTTGCTATACAGCCAACGGCGGAAGAACTAGCACAAATTGCCATTTCAACTGCAGCAACAACGCGAACTCTTCTCAGCACCGAACCCAAGGTAGCAATGTTGTCCTTTTCTACTAAAGGGAGCGCCTCACATATAAATGTGGATAAGATTACTACAGCCACACAAATCGTTCGTCGTCGTATGCCTAATCTGATAATTGACGGCGAACTTCAAGGGGATGCTGCCCTAGTGAAAACCGTAGCCGATCAAAAACTGACGGATAGCCCTGTGGCAGGCAACGCCAATGTACTAATCTTCCCTGATCTTGATGCAGGTAACATCGCCTATAAATTGGTACAATATTTGGCCAAGGCCCAAGCCTACGGACCAATACTTCAAGGCTTACGCAAACCCATGAATGATATGTCGTGCGGCGCATCGGTAGAAGATCTCGTTGGTGTGGCGGCCATAACCGCAGTGCAAAGTGGAGGATGTTGAACCAAACGGATTATAATGGGATCAAGCAAAAACCTAGTTGATGCTAAAATTAAGTTAGAAAAGGATCCGCTTTATGAAAAATATGAATCTGGTGGTTATTTGCGCGGACACATTCCGGGCAGATATCATCGGGAAAAACAAAAAATTGTCTTTTGTAAAAACTCCTTATCTTGATACTTTAGCCCAAGAAAGTGTGGTTTTTGACAAATGTTTCGGTGAAGGTGAACCAACTATTCCCGTTCGCCGTTGTTTGTTTACGGGTATTAGGTCATTTCCATGGCGGTTTGAAACGCCTAATGAAGGACTCCAACCCGCGGGTATGGGTTGGCATCCTATCCCGCACAAACATACGACACTTGCTGAACGGTTGCACGACATGGGGTACTGTACTGGTCTGGTTGCGGATACCTATCATATGTTCAAGCCCACAATGAATTTTACACGTGGGTTTCTATCATGGCGGTTTGTACGCGGACAAGAAAATGACGCGTACCGATCCGGTCCTATTTCAGAAATAGATCTAACTCCTTATGTCCCTGAAGGTGAGGCAGATATTGCTAAGCACCCTACCATTGCTCAATTTTTACTAAATGTAAAAGACAGACAAAATGAAGAAGATTATCTGACAGCCCAAGTATTCCAAACAGCNAGCAATTGGCTGGAAGACAATCGGCACAANACTCCCTTCTTCCTTTGGGTNGATAGTTTCAGNCCACACGAAATGTGGGATGTCCCTCGGTACTATGCGGATCATTATTTTNCTGATCCTATGGTCAAAGATTATATCTATCCNCAGGTGCTAAACGNTCGAAACCCATCGGAAGCAGTCATTGAAAGGACNAAAGCACTTTATTTTGGTTTTGTTACATACGTCGATCGATGGGTCGGTCATCTTCTAAAAACGATTGACCTCCTTGGATTGCAGGAAGACACNATCGTTGTTTTTATTACNGATCATGGTACAGAAGTTTGGGATAAAGGTCGATTTAGTAAAAGTGCGGATCGTCTCTATCCNTACAATACNCAACTTAATTGGTTCATCCGAAACCCCGATGGNCCGCATGGAAAACATTCATCGATNTNGGTGCAGAATCACGATTTTGTGCCAACAATCTTGGGGGTGTTGGATATTGAACATGAACCGNTGGATGGAAGCAATGTATGGAGTAAGGCTATNAAANAANCTGCCCAACACAACTNCGATTACGTCATCACCGGTTGGGGNCCTAATGTTTGCGTTCGNGATCAAGANCATAGNGTACACTTGTGTACAACAGGAAATGACAGAAAAATACGAGTGTATGATTTGAAATTAGATTCCGAGGAAACAACAAATATATCAGGNCANAATTCGGAAATTATACAAAAAGCAATCTCTCGNGTCGAAAAATTGACNGGNCCTTTACCAANAACCTTTGGACAATACAGNCAAAAATCATCNGCTCGTTCAATGAGAACTTATGCTTTGCAACATATGAACTTAACTTANGNGAGCCAAAACTCATGTAGGATTACCTCTTCNTGGTGGCTATACATAAGCAGTTTTTCANCACCAAAGACTAGTAGATTGAATNGCTNGGTGGACGAGGAAAAGAATTGAGCTTTCTAATTAAACTGAGGAAAAAGNATGAAGCAACTCGGNTGTAGTACNGTTTTATANGGGGGCTTTGACTTGGATAAAGCCTTGGCAGGTATCGCGAANGCTGAATACCAAGCCATTGAATTGTGNGCACGTCCAAGAATCGCACCACATTTGGAGNTCAATCNGTCAGCATCCTATTATGCTGATATTAAAAGAAAGATTAACGATTACGGATTGGTAATCGANTCAATTTCTGGAACTGGTGGCGTTGCCGTAGATTGTCCAGAATTCGAGGGAGTGGTCCAGGCTGCCCAACTTATGGATGTTTCGATAATCACAATAAGTGCAGGAGGGAAGTCCAACAGTGAAGAAAGTTTCAAAAGATTCATCGATAGAATTAACT
This sequence comes from Candidatus Poribacteria bacterium, assembly GCA_002729415.1. Taxonomy (GTDB): domain Bacteria; phylum Poribacteria; class WGA-4E; order WGA-4E; family UBA9662; genus UBA9662. Next base: position 10,924 of record PBXZ01000021.1, read on the forward strand.
GTGGATCAGAGTATGTTGCTTCCAGCGGGATTCGATTATCAATCAAACCGAGAGTTGGAAAGGCCGTCTGCTCAGTTGATACCGCCAAGCGCTTCATGGATGCAGTCGATCAAGNTCAAGTAGGGCTTAATTTTGATCCNACTCACATTTGGAGATCTCAATCAGNTGCAGATCCAGTCAAAGCAATATCNGATCTTAAATCCGNCATTAATACAGTTCGTATTCGTGATAATCGCGAAAGCCGGNAGATGNAAGTTGGTCCAATAGAAACACAAATTCCGGGNAAAGGGGCACTGGATTTACAGGCGATTGCCGANANCNTCAAAATGATGCCTCAGATTTCGTACGCAGTTCTCGAAATNATTGGCATGCATGNCAAGACAAAGATANAATTTGATGAGATACAACGTATTGTTGAGGAATCCATCGCCTATTTAAAACCCATGTTTTTTGAATACGTTGCAACGCCAATGACAACGATTGTTTGATAGAGAAGATNAGGNCAGTGATCGTNNTCAAGTTTGAATCTGTATTTTTAAACCCCGNANATANCTCCATCGCACNATGAAAGTGTGNTGAGCTAATTCTACAATAATACTTGCAGCATTACGAAGTTTANGTAGATCCTTTTACCATGTTCGACCAGCTTCAGGATCATACATTTTATAAGTTAATCCATACCATACCATTATGCCTAAAATAACCAGTGNAATTACAACACNGATTATTATGACTTTACGGGTTACCTTCATAGTTGGCCACCTTACCTTAATNTCTTGAGATCCACTGNCCAAGTTCGNTNGTGTCAAAATTGAACCATNGCTTGGAGGAGTNTCGCTTCAAACATAGGTCGACTTGNAATCAACCTAAAAAAACAGTTTCNGAGTTGGGGGACTTTGNTTGTTTTCTCTCTAAGCACCCTAAAGTNATCATNTNGANATTGTATCATAATTCACAGGTAATATAATAAAAAAANACTGTAATGNTTNATCAGGAAATATNCACTTGATNATGGACATATAAAATGTGCTTNTGATAAAAANTCAGTNTTGCATTTAAAATCAGACTTAANGTAAAATNAAATTCATTATTTTNAAACAGCTATGGAGGTCTATNTCAATGAAAATGCATATTGGTGGGCAGTGGGTCGATNGATCCGAAAAGATAGAAGTCCTAAANCCCTTCAGTGGTTCTATCATTGACACTATTCCAAGANCGAGCCAACAAGATGTCGAGACTTCATTGAAAACCGCTGAACNNGGTGCGGAAATTATGGCCAAGATGACTGGCTATGAANGATATGAAATCATTCACAAAGTCTCTGAAATTATGGCTGAACGGGTGGAAGAACTAGCACAAATCATTACCTTAGAAGAAGGTAAGACCTTAGCAGAGGCAACAATAGAAGCAAGTCGTTCTATCGAAATTATTGCGCTCTCGGGAGAAGAAGCCAAGCGCTTGTCTGGTGAAGTTGTTCCGCTTGAAGGAGGCCCTGGCGTTAAGGATAAATTTGGTTTTACCATGCGNATACCTTGNGGTATTGTNGTTGGAATAAGCCCATTTAATTTNCCTTTGCACCTTGTTTGTCACAAAGTTGGGCCAGCNCTNGCAGCTGGAAANGCTATCATACTCAAACCTGCCACAGACACGCCANTGTCAGCANTAAAACTCGTGGAGCTTTTCTTAGAAGCAGGTACTCCGCCTGAAGCCATTCAGTGCATAACTGGGTCNGGCAGTGAAATCGGTGACGCTCTCTGTGCTGATAAACGTGTGCGTAAAATTACTTTTACTGGCAGCCATGAAGTCGGCGAACATATCTGCCACACTGCGGGACTTAAACGTGTAACAATGGAACTGGGGTCGAATTCTCCACTAATTATTATGCCNGATGCCGATCTGGAAAANGTGGCAANAGCNGCNGCAGCATCCGGNTACTCCAACGCGGGACAGGTGTGTATCTCAACACAACGTATTCTTGCCCATGAGAAGATTCATGGTGATTTTCTAGATGCNTTCAAGGAACAAGTCGAAGACATCTCNACTGGAAATCCAATCGAAGCATCAACCAAGATGGGACCAATGATTCGAGAACATGATGCTATACGTGTTAATCAATGGNTAGAAGAAGCAATTAACANAGGAGCAGAACTGATTACNGGCGGCGAAAGAGATGGACAAATTCATACACCGACATTGCTTGCCAATGTAAAATCAGAGATGAAAATCTCATCTGACGAAGTGTTCGGCCCTGTTGTAGGGGTTACACGTNTTGATAATATTGATGAAGCTATTGCCCTAGCCAANGATACCGATTATGGATTAAGCGCGGCAATTTTCACTCAGAATATTGACTGGGCAATGAAGTTTGCACGGGAAGTCGATTCCGGGAATCTGATGGTGAATTGGGGAACACAGTGGCGTGCGGATCTCATGCCGTACGGAGGNCTTAANAGCAGCGGNATGGGCAAGGAAGGTCCAAAATATGCCGTGGAAGAAATGACTGANCTCAANATGGTCATCCTGCATCTTAATANTTGAAANGNACTGATCTAATTACNGGAAACNATCTGTTGNATTTTCAAGAGTTTCGCTTCTGCTTATAGTGTGTTAAGTTGTACCATCTCGGTTTCAGAGAGTTCAAAGTCGAAGATTTCCATGTTTTCACGCAGGTGATCTTGAGAACTGGACCGCGGAATAACAGTTACACCTTGNTCTATAATCCATCTAAGGGCTATTTGTGCTGGNGTTTTGTCGTGNTTTCGTGAAATTTCGNTCAGGGTAGGATGCTTGAGNATACCGCCGCCTGCTGGACACCAGCCAGATGCAAGAGGACAATAAGCTGTCATCACAACGTTTGATCTTAAACAGAAATCGACCAGGTTTTGTGATACGTTTTCACTACAGTTATGATCACTCAAATGAAAATGAACTTGATTAACTGTGATAGGCATCGATGAGATTTCTTGTGCTTGTTTAATTAAATCTATATTGTAATTACTAACGCCAATGTGTTTGGCTTTGCCTGCTTTGTGAATTTCGTGAAACGCCGCTAGCGTTTCCTCGAGAGGCACCACATTTTCCGGCTTCTGGGCACTTCTCACATTCGCATCGCTCGGCCAATGTGTAAGTAACAGATCGACATAGTCCACCTGCAATTGGTCCAAGATCTCGTCGCATTGCCTCAGGACTTTTTCGTAACTAAGATAATCTCGCCATACCTTGGAGGTAATAAATAAATCTTTACGCTGAATTCCAAATTGTTTTATAGCTTTTGCAATCGCAGGTTGGTTTCTGTAAGCCCATGCGCTGTCAATGTGTCGATAGCCAATTTCGAGTGCCCACTTGATTGCTTGTTCGCATTTATTATCTTGTAATCCTGCAGTACCAAGACCAACCATTGGTATGTTGCTACCATCAACTAATTTTTGGTTTTTCATCATGTTAGTCCCTAAGTTCGGGGTTGAACTTAACACGAATCTCAGATTCAGACAAGCTGTTAATTCCTGAAAAAAAGAACGTCGCCTCGGTAATGTTGTATAATCCTAATCTGGAGGCGTTATCAAGTTTGAATTTTGGCTACCGGTCACAAATAGTGTGTGAACTTCGCGCTCATGCCTTTAAGGACTACATAATTTTTGGCACAATGACTTGTTGATAAATGTTCGAGTATATCAAAGAGATTAAGCAGTCAAAGTCAATTTTTTTCATGGAGGTAAACTATTGACTTTTCAATTCAGGGATTGGATGATCAATGAGTACCTGGCAGAAGGATACTTAATTCTTCGTGGCATTGTTCCACCATCCTTGTTGAACGATCTACGCATTGAAGCCGAAAAAGCTCGTGATTTGGCGCATAAGATTATAGGGCCGCAGACACAGCGGATTCAACCACTTTCCAGCTATGCCGACGACCTCAACTTGAAGCCATTTTATGATTACATCGAGTTGCCAGTTCTCCAAGACGCAATTGAAAAACTCCTTGGTAAAAACTATACACATGGACACATAGATATCATGGGNTTACTGGTTGAACCNTCAGAANATCCTTGGCACATTGGTTGGCATCGTGATGGAGTGGTTGAAGTGCCGACTGAGGCCTATGACGAAATTACCAAAGCCAAACTGTCAGAAGTATGGTATGACCTGAGACACTACAATCAGGTTAACTGTGCCATTTATGCTGAATCGTGTACTTGGTTCGTACCAAGNAGCCATTTGAGACAATGGGATCTAACGGGGGAACGGCAGACAACAGGCGACCCGATCTTAAGAGGGCCAATAGAAGGCATGTCAAATGTGGAAGCCGAACGCTATTATCTCGATCATTGCTTGCAATTTCCTGGGGCAGTACAGGTCCATCTTGGAGCAGGTGATTTCATGATCTATCGAAATCTCGGCTGGCATACAGGCAACTATGTTACTTATCAGCCTCGTGCTACCATTCATGACATCGTACGATACGAAAGTGAAACAAGTTGGGCTGGTTGGCGACAAGCCAAATTGGAAGCGATGAAAAGACTGGAAGGTGAAACGAGTTGAACCTCGCATCAAGAAAAACGGAATGGAGTTAGAAACTGTTAAGGTAGGGATGGTTGAGCTTGGTTTGGCAGCTAATTCGCATTTCCAAGGACACGTGACGCATCCACATGCCGAGGTGGTTGCTATTTGTGATATGGACATTGAGAACGCAGACAATTTTTACCAGCACAATAACGGCAATACCTAAGGTTAGGTACAACAAAATAGTAACTTAAGTCCCATAATTTTTCTAAACTCATTTTTCTATTTTTGGCTTATATTAAATGACTTTTTTCTGGCAAGTTGAATTTGATTCAATTTGTAACACTTTCAAAATCCTGAGTACAAAGATTCCTAGTTGTTCCAGCTATTGATGGTGTTTGGAAGGCTCTCCGAAGGCAATCCGAATAGGTTTCTCTAGTTAGAAGTGTATCTGAATTGGCTCTGGAAACGCGAAAAGAATTCAAATTACAGTGAAGATAATAACTTTGCCAATATATCCTAATATTGACACTTCAATTATTTAATGAAAGTAACATTAAATAATATGATAAAATAATTCGATGTTGGTGTAGGAGGTGTGAACTGACCTACTGTTGGAAATTCTATGTTTTGGAGATAATAGATTGAAGATACAGACGGGTTTAATCTTCGGAATAATGCTTCTTTTGCTAGGTTGTGAGGACCAACCCAAAAAGTTAATCATGCCGGATGATATAAACACCTCTGTAACAGAGACTAGAATTGTTTCTATACCCAGCGATGTTGATCCAATACTGGTATCAATTTTTTCAAGATACTCAAAAATAATCGCTTCGAATGGTAAACCGATTCATATTTTTGCCCAGTCAGAAGTTAGTGATCAGCAAATCATTAGAGCCCGCGATATTCTGGAATTCTATTTGACAGATGTTCCAAAATCAACCTACGGTAGAAACAAATCTGTTGTTGCTAACTCGATGGCAAATCGAAGTGCATCCTTACTGTTTTTCAATAATGAATCTAGTAGGAAATACGCCTTTGAAGAGTTCTCTTTGGCAGATTTAAATCTTGCCAGTCAGAATCTACATGCCACCGAGTTTTTTGTTGAAGGATCAATGGNTTATGTTAATAANCCTCCTGAGCNACAAGATGCAAGTTTCAAAAATATTCTACACTTAGTCCAAAAATATGGCATTATNCCTTCTTTNTCTAATTATCAATCGGAGATTCAAACTTCGGCTAATAANGCACGATTAGCTGGTATNTGGGTTGCAACNGANAANGATGNTGAAGCTAAGGGATATTTCGCCACCGTGGTCGGCATTTATTATGGGCTATGGGCGGATAATCGAGAAGGANCTNTCGAATCTTGGTGGGGTAAATACCNGCATANTACTCGCTCCNCGCTNCAATTNGGGGATCCAGCNGGTTATGNTTTGATAACAAANTTTTTCCCGGAANATTTAACTTACACNGCCAAAATCCATNCCAGATTTAGTGGTACATTTTACTTGTCCTTGAGTCCNCNGCTNCCGTATACTTATAAGTCACAATATCTGGTTAATGTAGCTTTGACAGGAACNCAAGACACACATTTGGTAGGAAATAGTTTGGCGAACACATTGCAGGGAAATAGTGGAAATAACAGGTTGGATGGTGGNAAAGGANTGGATACGGTTATTTTTAANGGNAACCATTCTGATTACACGATTTTCGATCTACAGGAAATTGAAGGCAAATATGTTATTATGGATAAGATATCTGGACGCGATGGTACAGATACACTAGTAAATATAGAATTCATAAAGTTCAGTGACCAAACTACCGAGTTGCTAGCAGATTGAATCTATCTGAATTTCTGAGCCAGAATAGCGTTGCCGCTTTCCCCATCGTGCGAAATTTGGATTGAAAGGCTGGAAGCCAAAACCCTGTTTACTCCAAAGATTACCACGATGTCGAACTGGAAGTAATCGCTTGATCCACCATACAGTTTTCAGTAGAATATGGAGGAAGAGTTCTTCATATTCAAATATGTATTAGGATGATTGTGATGTCAGAAAAAGAGTCCGACGATCAAAATTATAAAGGTTTATTGCAGCAATATTGCCAACTAAGAGGTGTTGATCCTCCAACTTATGGATCTGCACAGTGCGGTTCCTCTCATCAACCAAGTTGGTTAGTAACAGTAGAATACGGAGATAAGAATCATAAAACATCAGAACCTATTATCGGCTCAAAAAAAATGGCCGAACAAATAGCCGCGAAACAAATCGTGAAAGAGATTGACATTACGCAAAAGGCATTTCTGGCTGGACAACCAATCACAGATGTCAAATCTGAGGAGCTCTTAGAAATATCGGAGGCAAAAGAGGTACTGACCGTTTCCTCTGAGCTTGTAGCAACAGCAATGGGTATGGCGAACCATAGACTTTCAGAAGCAAGACGGGGCGATCGTTATCGCGAATCATCTGATTCAAAACAGGCGAACCAAGCATTTTCGCAAAACCTTGCTAGCTTGACAATGACCATTGTGAGGGAATTGGTAAACGCAGCGGAAGAAGCAAATATTGAATTTGGATACGAAAAAAGGGGTGAAGGGGAAATCTAATCCATAAATCGAAACCGGATAATATGAAAAATTGCGGCAACACCATCTCTCCAACTAATCTTTTTGCCTTCATCAAATGGTCTTCCCCTATAGTTGATTGGAATTTCAACAAGGCGACATTTTCTTTTTGCTATTTTTGCTGTAATCTCCGGCTCAATTCCAAATCGATCTGAAGTAAGATGGATCTCCTTCAAGATTGAAGTCTTAATCACTTTGTAGCATGTTTCCATATCACTAATCCACAAGCCGGTAAGCAAATTGGAGAGAAATGTCAGAAATCTGTTAGCAATGTAACTTATACGTAACCCTTTTTGCATGCCATCAGTGAATCGGGATCCGTAAACAACGTCGGCTTTATTCTCGATGATCGGCTGGATAAGCTTTGGATAGTCCTGCGGGTCATACTCTAGGTCGGCATCCTGAATGATTGTCAAATCCCCTGTGGCATTTTGGAAACCTGTTCGCAAAGCGGCACCTTTACCACGATTTACTGAGTGGTAGAATACTCGCACTAATGGATCACCCAAATCCTCAATTTGTTTGAGAATATCACGTGTTCCGTCAGTCGAAAAATCGTCGACTAGAATGATTTCCTTCTCCAATCTGAGCTCGACGGCTCGCACTTGATCTAGGATTTCATTTAGTGTTTTGAGTTCATTGTAAACAGGAATAATAATTGATAGCTTTTCCACTACGAGATTTCCATGGTATTAGGCTGATTTATTCAAACNCAGCCTAACATATTNCGCNTACAAATTCAAATCAATTTGAAATAAGTGCATAGTGTATAGATTCAGTATTCAGACAAAGATTACTTTACCCTTTATGCTCCTTTTTGCGGTCATTATTTTTGCAATTCCAATCATCACAATATCATTGTTCAATCGGAAGTATGATGAGCAATTTAGTGTGGAAACGAAGGAATGGCTGGAAGCGATTGTTCAAACTAATTATATATACGAACCAGAAAAAGTAAAAAGGGCATATCGCGCTGAAGTTGTTGTTTTCGGTCAAGATGGCTCTATAAAAAGTTCAACGATTACAAACCAAACAAATTCTCTTCCCCAATTAGCTGCCGAGTTAAAAGTCCACCAGATTCAAAAGCAACTAAAAGGCGAATCTGGGGATGAATTTATGTTAAAAAATGTCACTGTGTTTAGCAAACCCTACAANGCTATATATTATCTGCAATCTGATGGTCGACTCTATTGTTTGATACGTCCTATTGATAAAATAGCTGAAGCCAAGCGACAGGCGATTTTATTGATGATTGGTGTAGCTAGCAGTGGGGTGTTTCTAGTCATCTGTATCAGCTACCTAATTGGCAATAACTTGAGTAAGCCAATTAATAACTTGGTTGCTTTTACCCATCGAGTTGCAGACGGAAATTTGGACATTCAATGTGAACTTACTACACAAGACGAAATTGGTAACCTTACAACTTCTTTTAACCAAATGACGACCGATCTTCGAAATTCGCGAGATGAATTAATCCAAGTTGAACGACTTGCCATGGCTGGAAAAATGGCCGCATCGTTCGCTCACGAAATTCGAAANCCTTTATCATCCATGCGTATGTTAGCACAAATGCTACTGAGNCCTAGTCTAACGGAAGAAANNCGNCACCAATCTCAACAATANATTCTTGAAGAAATAGAACGAATTGATCTTATTGTTAAAGGACTAATGGACTTCGCGAAACCGGAAAAACTTATACGTAGTAAATGTGATCTCCAATGTGTCCTTCAAGAAATCACAAACCTAATGGAAGCCAATTTACAGCATCATAAGATTTCATTGACCAAGAATTACGATTCATCTNTCGAACCAATTTTGTTGGACTATGACAAGATTAAACAGGTGATTATAAACTTGTTACTCAACGCCATTGAGTCTCAACCAAATAACGGAGAAATTGAGATTTCCACGAAAAAACATGAAGGGCAAGTTTGCATATGTGTGTCCGACAATGGCACGGGGATCTCTCCCTCGAATTTAGAGAGTGTGTTTGAGCCGTTCTTTACTACTAAACTTGAAGGAACAGGTCTTGGTTTAGCAAACTCTAAACGGATTATTGATCAACATGGTGGAAAGATGCGAATTGAAAGTATACTAGGAAAAGGAACCCAAGTAACAATCGAGATTCCAATTGAGTCCAAAACATCACAAGAAGAAAATGGAAAAAGCAGTTGATCGAAGTTAAAAATCTAACCAAAAATTACGGATCGTTTGCTGCGCTCAAAGGGATTAGCTTCCACATTGAAAAAGGNGAGGTAATTGGGTTTCTCGGCCCAAACGGAGCCGGTAAAACCACTACCATGCGAATTCTAACCTGCTTTATGCCGCCAACTAGTGGACGAGCTATTGTCGCAGGNTATGACGTTTTTTCCGATTCTTTGGCAGTNCGAAAAAGAGTCGGTTATCTNCCTGAAAACGTCCCACTATATCATGAGATGACAACACATGGTTACCTGAAATACGTAGCAAAGATAAAGGGAACTCCACAAAAAGAGCTGACAAACCGTATCGATTATGTAATGAACGCGTGTGGTTTATTAGATCGACAACATCAAATTATCGGACAACTCTCGAAAGGATATCGTCAAAGAGTTGGATTGGCTCAATCACTGATCCANAATCCAGACGTTATCATTCTTGATGAACCAACATCAGGACTCGACCCGAGACAAGTTATTGAGATCCGCGAACTGGTTAAGGAACTGGGCAAGGATCGGACAATNATCCTCAGTACACATATTTTGGCCGAGGTGAGCCTGACATGCGAAAGAGTTATCATTATNAATGAAGGTGAAATTGCTGGTGATATCTTATTATCAAATGGGAGNGTAAGTTCAATTGAGCGCGCTAGTGGCANACAAGCGAGTTTAAATAACTCCAACACACTGGATTTGGAAATACACGGCAACCCACAGGAAATAGAATCAGAGTTAGCAGAGATCCCAGGAGTAGATGTGATTGACATCCGAGATTCAATTTATCGGGTAAGTTATCCCATCGACGTCGACTTGAGATCCAATATTTCATCNACCATTATTGCCAGGGGCTGGAAACTTNTAGAGATGCGGAGCATAGAGATGACTATTGAAGAAGTGTTCTTACGCTTAACCTCAAGACATGATCAGCCGCCTGCTTGAACCAGTTTAAGCATAATTGCCTGCATACTAGGCATTCGGTTTGCTGCTTGTTCAAAGACAATTGATCTTGGATCTCTAATCATTTCTGTTGAGATCTCGTAACCGTGGTGTGCTGGCAAGCAGTGCATGACTAAGACATCTTGATTTTTCAAAAGGTTTTTGTTAATTTGGTAAGGTAGAAACCGAGCGATACGCTGTTTTTTCTCCTCTTCATATGAGGGATCAAGGAAATACTCCATGTCAATCCACGTATCTGTGTATATAATGTCACTATTTTGCACGACGTCCTGTAATTGATCAGANATTATACAAGTACCTGCTTGTATTGCTTTTGACAGCAGATTCGGATNTTCTGCTGCCTGATTTGATTCTGGGGTGACAATAGTAACTTCCATTCCCGTTTTCATCCCTGCTGAAATCAGTGAATTGCAAACGTTATTGTGAACACCAACATACGTTAATCTAATTCCCGATAGACGACCGAATCGTTCCTTTATCGTCATCAAATCTCCAATTGCTTGTGTCGGGTGGTAACGGTCACAACAGCCGTTAATTACTGGTACGGTAGCTCCTTTTACTGCTTCGGTCAACTCATCGTGCAACAGAAATCTAACCAGAATTAAGTCTGTATAAGATGATAGGACCTGCATCTCATCCTGCGAATCAGCCAGCGCGAAGTTGGTCGAACGCCAATCAAGATAAGACGAGTTACCACCAAGACGCATCATGCCGATTTCCCCAGCGCAACGTGTGCGCGTCGAGGTTTTTTGAAACAGGAGAGTCAAGGTATGGTAATCCATGGCACCTACATAATTTTTCGGGGNGCTCTTAATTGACATTGCATTGTCAACGGTTTCTATAATATCAGACGTTGACCANTCTTCTANCTTGATNAAATTCATAAGAACTTGCCTTTTACACCGTGCAAAATTAACTTTAGGGAGCTAAAGAAGCGCAAATTGTACTTTGACAAAGACTTTACTGTCAAGAAAAAACTAAGGCAAATCACCCTTAGACACAATATTCNTTTTCATTTGTTTTCATCAATACCTAATCAATCTGTTTGTGTAATCATGCCACAANNNGATTTTNATATTGTTTTNAAAATGGGGTAGTTAATCATACCAGGTCTGTTTCCCAAATGAAAACGTNGNAGCTTTGAGACTAATCGCATCTAGAAAATCAGCACGGCTAAATGTTTGGCTCCCTTCCTAAAACGAATCATTTTAGCCAGAAAATCTCGATTCACACTTACTTTGACCAGGTCAACTGATCTTTTTACAAGGCATTTATATAATCCCGACTAAACACTAAGTTTTTATCCATAAAGATTCTGATCATGTGCCAATCTAGCATCAAAAGTGCTTGACGTGGCAAAATTTTTCATTGATTATAGATTGCCTTTGCACTTACATATTAATATTTTACAGATTTCTTCATAGTTTCCCAAAATGCCATCACAGAAAAGCATTCTGAAAGCCCTGATATTATCAATTAGCATCCATTTGATCATTATTTTACTGCTGGCCAAATTGATACAAACACGAAAATTGTTTATGAGTAGTGAACAACCCAAACTCTTGGTTAGTTTTCAGTCCCATCCCAAAGAATTACGAATCACACCTAGGAAACGTGTGAAAGTCCGTTCCCCTATTCTAACTAATCCACGAAGAAACATAGTGGCAGAAACTCGATTGTCAACCGAGAGGGAGGTCTCTATTGAACAATCCAAAATCTTGCCTATTCTAGCAAAACCAACTAAAATCAGCCCATTCCTTGCTGACTTGAATGCTAATAACGTTTCGGTAACCGACGGTTTAGACTCTATCATAAAATTCAATGGCGTTTCTCCACCAGCATCAGATTATAGTAGAGCAACTGGTGATTTCCGCAAAGGTTTCAGGCCCATTTTTCGAAATAAAAACACATTTGTTACAAAAAATCTACTACCTGAAACCAAAAGGATTGATCTGTTTCCCATGGACACTCCGCTTGTTAAAATTGCACGCAACATTGTTTCGCACTCAAAGAACGTCGTCGATATTGTGTTTCTAATCGATGGCAGCCGGAGTATGCGGAACGATATCGAATCGGTGAAGAGTCATCTCCATAGTATGACGGATGTTCTTAAACTAGAAAACATGGATTTTACAATTGGTGTGGTTATCTTCCGTCATCATCGTGGATATGGTCTATTAGGTTGGGATTTCGAGGTGACTCAACAAACAAAAGCGATAGGTCGGATAACAAAGGTTCTTGAAAAAGTCAAGTGTATAGGTGGTGAAAAAGCAATAGACTCAATATACCGAGCAACAGAGGAAGTAAAATTTAGGGAGGGGGCGGAGAGACGTTTCATCTTAGTTACTGATGAGTATTTAGCTGGGAATTATAAACCGGGAAGGTTATTGGAAAGGCTTAAGTCAAAAAAAATTAGCCTCAGCATCATCGGTAGAAAGGAACAGGCACAAAAAAAACTAGCACACCAAACCTCCGGTATTTGGTTGTCAATTGATAGCCTAAAATTTTAGGATGGTTAAACCAACTTGAACCTTTTTAAAGATTAAGTGAGAAATTCTAAACATCTCCCCTTACGAATTTTACGTCAGGACCACGTGGTTCAACTTTGATTAACGGATCCTCGATCTGGGCTTCCACAGATACAACCGACTGTACCTCCGCATTCTCCATTTGTGGAGCGAGCTTTCCTTTCTTAAACACAAAATTCAGAAATTCTTCCGCTGAAATATCCTTACCGGTGACGTCGCACGAAATTGTCTCACCAGCTATCACTTTCTCTAATAATTCTTTTGCTTTCAATTTTTATCCTCCAGAAAATAGCGTTCGTTCTGTTTAGCAATCTGGTATTCCTCGTACGCTTGCTGAGCTGTATTCGTTTTAGAAACCTCCGCAACAGGACAATCCCACCATGATTCGTAGCCTGGGACTCGCGGCTCAAAATCAACATCAATTTTAATAACCGTTGTCTGGTCAGCCGATTTTGCTTTGTCAAGTGCAACTCTTAGGTCTACAATTGAATCAACTTCGATAACGTAAGCGCCCAAACTGGCAGCATTGGCAGCTAAATCAACTGGTAATCTCTCTCCATCAATTTGACCAGTTTCATCTTTCCGAAAAAGAAAGCGTGTACCATAACCCTGAGCTCCCGTTGCATTGGAAAGGCCATTAATTGATGCATGTCCATCATTGTTAACCAAAATTATGATCAATTTATAGCCTTCTTGAATAGAAGTCACAATTTCCTGGGCCATCATCAAATACGACCCGTCGCCAACTAAAACAAACACTTCACGACTGGGATCTGCCATTTTAACACCTAATCCACCCGCAATTTCGTACCCCATGCAGGAATAACCATATTCTAGATGGAACCCTTTTGCGTTACGTGTTCGCCAGAGTTTATGGAGATCTCCAGGCATGCTGCCCGCCGCACAGACTATAACATCCTGTGGTCCAGAAAAAGTATTAATGGCACCGATTACCTCGCCTTGGCTTGGCATTGGTTGATTATTATACTGATGGATTCTATCAACTTCTAACTCCCAGTCTTGCCGATGTCGAATTATTTCTTGTGCGTAGGTTTGGTCCACAGAGTAATCCTGTAGGGCTTCCGCTAGTTCTTCTATAGTGACTTTGGCATCCGCGACAATGGGTAACGCTGCATGTTTAGCGGCATCAAACTCCGCCACATTGATGTTTACAAACCTTACTTCTGGGTTTTGGAAGGCGGTTTTTGATGCGGTAGTAAAGTCGCTTAAGCGGGATCCTATAACAATAACAAGATCCGCTTCTTGGGCAACTATATTAGCACCCGGAGTACCTGTTACTCCGATTGCTCCCAAGCACTGTGGGTGGTCATAAGCAAGAGAACCTTTTCCAGCAAAGGTCTCAACAACTGGAATTCCCGTTTGTTTTGCAAAACTCGCTAGTTGTTCCGTTGCTTCAGCATAGATAATGCCACCGCCAGCGATAATCAACGGCTTTTTGCTGGAACGGATTGAAACTACTGCCCGGTGGAGCAAATCCCGGTCTGCTAAAGGACGCGCGATTCTGTAGATCCGCTTCTCAAAAAATTCGATAGGATAATCAAACGCTTCTGCTTGCACATCCTGTGGAATAGCCAGAGTTACCGCTCCTGTTTCCGATTGTGAAGTTAATACACGCATGGCTTCTGGTAGGGCTGTAATAATTTGTTCCGGCCTGTTAATTCGATCCCAATATTTTGAGATTGGTCTAAAGCAGTCATTGACAGAAACATCCTGAGATCCAGGCGATTCAAGTTGCTGTAAAACTGGCGCAACAAGTCTTGTCGAAAAAATATCTCCGGGTAACAATAGAACAGGAATTCTGTTAATTGTTGCCCCTGCTGCTGCCGTCACCATATTAGTAGCGCCGGGGCCAATTGAAGTTGTACACGCTAATGTTCGGAGACGATTATTCATTTTAGCAAAAGCAGCTGCTGTATGGACCATTGCCTGTTCATTTCGAGTTTGGAAAAACTGAAATGAATCAGAGTATTGGTGTAAAGCCTGTCCAATTCCAGCAACGTTTCCATGACCAAAAATACCAAACATCCCAGCAAAAAATTGGTGTTCTATTCCATCACGCTCAACGTATTGTTTTTTTAGGAATTCGATAGTTGCCTGTCCCATCGTCAACTTGCAAGTTTTCATCAAGATATCTCCTACAATGCATGTTTGAATTTTTGGTTTATTTCTGCAAACTTGCAAGTAACTAAAAAAGCGTCATTTCCACAAGCGAACATTTGAACACCATCATCAAGCCAATGTCCTCCCGTTTCAAAATCGTTTACATAACTACCCATTGCAGTTCCATTCTTTTTTGCTTTGTTAATTACTGTTTTGCTTGCGTCGAGTACCAATTGATCATTAAGCTCGCCCGAAACACCAAGTGATGTTGAAAGATCATAAAGACCAAGAAATATAACATCAAGACCACTGATACTCAGAATTTTATCGATATTCTCGACCCCTTTTTTGGTTTCGATTTGACCGATGATGACCAAATCTTCATTGGCTTTTGCTAAATATTTCATCTCATCGAGTTGTCGGAAGTCACCATAATCGGTATGGCCGATACCAAAAGCAACTCCCCGGTCGCCCTCAGGACTATACTTGGAAAAACGGACGATTTGTTCCACATCATCTGAGGATTCGACTCTGGGAATCATTAGGCCAGAAGCCCCTGCATCAAGAACGCGAGAAATGAAATGTCGTTCAATAGATGGCACTCGTACGATGGAAGGCAAGTTCGAACCACGAGCAGCCCGAATAATTTGGCCAACCGTTTGCATGGTAAATGTTGTGTGTTCCATGTCAATAATGATGAAGTCTGCTCCAGCGCTTGCCAAAATCGTTGCAATTTGAGGCACCGCAAACTCCATTACAAACGTGCCAACAACAACGTCACCATGAGAAAGTGAAGACTTAAGATTATTGTTACTGGATTTGGAATTTGGATTCAACTGGTTAACCTCACGTAAGTCTATTATGAAACCTCCCTTTCGAGTTTTTCTTCGCCAAACTCTTTAGTGATTTCTTCCATCAAATGCTTGGCTGCTGTGACAGCATTCGATGGCCGGTTTAGGTTACTCGAAATCTTAACTACTTTCTCACAATGAGCATAAGCTCTTTTAAAATGCTTTACGGAAAATTCATCTTCCGCTGCATTGAAATAACAAGTTGCGGCACCTTCCCAACTTTCTTGAGATGACCGTAACATTTCGGCAAATCCATAGTTTTCCGCTGAGTATTGAAAAAGTCTGGCCGCATCACCCCAAATTTGTTTCTTCCTACAATCAGTAGCAGCTTGAGCATAATGCCATCCAGCGTCCTCAGCGTTTCTTCGGGCCTCTTTATCTCTATTTGCTGCTTGGTAAGCGAGCCATGATCTTTTATAGAAGTCAGCAGCAATTTGAGGTTTTGCATTTTTTGAGAACTCTTGAGCTTGTCCTCGATAGAAATGACCTAATTCTCGATATTCCTTCCGGGCTTTCCATTCCTTCCCATTTTTAGAGTAGCGGAGTGCATTCTGCAACATTTCAAATGCATTAACTTCATGCATACTTTCAAGTCTTTGATGTAAATCATAAAGAACTATTTCGGGCCTGTCTAGAGCTTCAATTTGACCAATTGGCACCGGATGTCCGTTTTCTTCTGTTTCCCCGCTTGGCTTAGGGATATCTATAGGTTCCGAACGACTCACTTGGCCATCCCTTGGCGTACCTTGATTTGGGTATTTGGCATTTAGCCACTGCCTTAGTTTGTGGATATCCTCCAGGGGGAATTCAGCAATTTTTTCAGTTAATTTATCAAATTGTGATGAAATATAACTTGATGAAAAAGCATCCAATAGATCGCTAAAAATTCGGTCTGAAACTCTTACTTCATCAGCATTGGAAAGATAAAGACGGTGAATTTGCTGGATTTCCCTAATTGTCTCCTTTGGTTGCGATAATTCAATACTCTCGATGGCAAGTTGATGATGAGATTCCACGCTCGATTTCAATTCCTGCTGCTCTTTTTCTCTTTCCTGCCGACGTTTNTCATTGATTATCTGCAATTCGATTTNTTCCGCGACTTCGGGNAACATCCTGAGATTATCACGATGCTGATTCAGTGTTTTATGTTCACCCAATTCGTGTGCTACAGTTACCATCTTGGATGCTAGATCTTCGTACATTGATTCTCGAATTGAATCTAGATCTCGATATATTTCTTCGGCTGTCTGGTAACGATTATCTGGATGGGGTTGTAGAGCTTTATGCAAAAACTGACAGAAATCCTGCCTAAGTCCCTGAGGGAAATCGAATTTCCCCTCTTCTTTTTTTACTTTGACTTTATCTATGTCAGTAGCTAAGAAGGGATATTTACCAGTAAGCATTTCATAAATAATCACACCAGTTGAATAAAGGTCTACCCGTGTATCATAATTACCTTCATATTGTTCAGGTGCCATATATTTTCGAGTACCAGTGACGGTACCTGCGTACTGGCTTGCCTCCTCTAAAATGCGAGCCACTCCGAAATCAGTGATTTTGGCTGTTTGATCGCTAGTAATCATGATGTTCTGAGGTTTGATATCTCGATGAATAATGCTATGCTTGTGTGCAAACATTAAACCGCGGCAAATATCTAGAGCAACTGTTACTGCTCTAAATTGGGGAAGTGGATCATTACTTAGAATATGACTTAAGTTATCTCCATCAACATACTCCATCACAATGTAGGCGAAACATTCATCATCTCCGGGTTCAACTGTATGAATAGCAACGATATTGGGATGCCCCCAAGTCATGCCCATCGTCTGCATTTCGGTAAGGAGATAACGCTGACGATTTTGGGGATATGAGGCCTTTGGAATCATCTTAATGGCCACACTTCGACCAACAAATTCTTCCGTCGCTTGAAAAACAGGAGCAAACCCACCTTTATTAATGAGCCGCTCAAGTTTGTATTTTCCCTGAAGTTTTTCGTTAAAATCCATGCTTTTTTAGGGTTTTGCAATTATCATTCTAACACGGGAACCCCCGTCAACTCTGAAATCCTAGCACAAAACAACAAATTGTGTCAACTTCTGAGCCCCTTTTTTTTTGTTACACTTGGGATAACACTTTAGAATTCGAACTGTACTGAGCGAACCGAAAAGTTATTCTAGCAATAATCCAAGTTACGACCCGTCTATAATAGTTAAAAACATAATCAATGATTAAAGAGCAATTTGAGTCCAAAACCTCATGCCGTGGCGACATAATGTGTTATCCTAACTTACTTTACTTTTGGACACCAAATAAACATAGAAACGTTTCCCTGGGCTTGTAATGCAGCCCTCCACAAACTTTGTATTTATAGATCTGAATGTTGGGGCAATCGAGAATAGGAAAATTGTCAATATGTTATTCACACGCTGAATTGTCTTTTTTGAAGATTTCGCCTATATGATTAAAGAATGCTAACATCGGATATAAGTCAGATTTATGTTTTTTTGCCATGGATTAATCTATACTAGCTCAAAGAGCTCACTAAAAAAAATACAAGTAATTACTTATAATACAGGTCTCGCTCAATTTCCAATCCTTCCAATAACGATAGTACCTTACAATAAATTCAGATTGGTTGAACAATTGAATGAAATAGAAAAAACATTGGCCAAACCTTTTATTTTGATTCTTCAGGAGGTATTTAGAAGTTCATACTTTGTATATAAATCGTGGGCTATAAAACACAAATATAGTTTTACCAAAACAAAGGTGAACAAAAATGGATTAATGATTATTACTAGCGAGGATATTGAACACGAATTTTTTATTCCATTTAATAGAGATACATACATGCTTAAAAGAGGAATTCTTGGCATTAAGATTTCATTTGATGGAAATGAACTGCTAGCACTTAATACACATACCAGTTACAGCAACTCAAAAAAAGTTAACTCTGTTCACGTCTCCCAATTGAAGGAAACAGAGATGATTCTAGATAAATTTAAAAATAAAACTGTTGTTTTAGGATGTGATCTCAACATAGGTAATGATTTGCGCTATATAGATCAAACTTATGATCCAATTGTCACACTATGGCATCCTTTTATTTCTTCTTTACATTCAAACTTTAGCGAAATCGATTATGAAAACCAAAGCGTCAGTTGGGATAGATCAAATAATCCCCTTATNCATAAAGCAAAATTTCAACTATTTGATAATTTTGATTTACCTCTTCTTCATCAGTTTGATAAGAATGAAGAAGAGGATAGCCAATTAGATCATATATTCATCTCATCTGATATTGAAGTAGTCTATGGNGCAANGGTGCTATTGAATAAACCCATTAACATTTCAAAGTGTAAAAACTATAAGAATGAAAATGATGAAACTTATCTTAGCGACCATTATGCACTAGAAGCGATGATTAGTTTGCAATAACGCAGATAAATTCAGTTTGGTTAATTTATAGAGATTATATTTAGGTCCACTTGCGCTATTTGGCATTTTTATCAATGCTAGTTTTATCATTTATGCCGCCCTTTCAGCTTGACCAATCCACCAGTTTCGTATAACATCAGAAATGTGTTAAATACTAAGTCTTCTACGCTTGTTGAAATTAAGGCTGTTAAGAGCTAAGATGACATGCGGACTAATTTGACTCGCAGTTTTTAGGATCTTGGGATATTCGGCAATTCCGCTTTAGAAGGATGAGAAGAAGTCCTAAAAGATAATGTTGAATGAAAAATAAGCTTACTCAACAACAAATTGACTTCTTTGAACTAAATGGGTATTTGACCCTCGAAGCGGTGACAACGTCAGAGGAACTAGAATGGCTTCGCCGNATTTATGATCGTCTGTTGAAGACAAAGGTTGGNTGGAANCAAGGTGACCAGTTCGATCTAGCTGGGACNGATGATGANGACCAACNAAAACTACCTCAAATTCTCGGTCCGAGTCGATACGTTCCAGAACTTAAAAACACTCTCTACCGAGCGAACGCCAAAATCATTGCTCATCAACTGCTNGGTCCTAATGTCCAAGATCAAATTGGCGAGCATATGATTTATAAACCNCCCCGGATTGGCGTCAGTACGCCTTGGCATCAGGACCAAGCTTATCATAATCCAACGCAATTTTTTCGAAACGTCAATTTTTGGTTATCATTGGACAANGCCATTGTAGNCTCCGGTTGTCTNCAGTTTGTTCCAGGTAGCCATAAACTAGATGTCCTTCCACATCACAGCATTNATCATAATCCTCTTATTCACGGTTTGGAAGTGGATGAGCCAGAGCATTGGGCAGATCNGGCNGTTGCCTGTCCAATTCCGGCTGGAGGNGCTACACTTCATGCCTCTTATATGCTCCACTATGCGGGACCAAATGTGACTGCTCAGCCTCGTCGTGCATATACCCTTGTATTTCGGTTGCCGCCAACACCAAGGGATATCCCGGTAGATAACTATTGGGAGCGTCAAAAACAGACGGCCCGCGCTGAGCGTAGCAGGCTCAAATAGGAGCTTTATCCAATGCTAAATGACTTACAGATAAAGGTCTTAGAGCGAGAGGGATATGTGATCATTGAAGACTTATTTACTTCAGAGGACTTGCTGCCAGTAAAAGACGAGTTCAATANCCTCATAGAGCTTCAGGCTCAGAAACTGTGTCAGGCAGAGGCGCTCAGCGATTTNNACCAAGACGAACCCTTTGAGCGTCGCCTAGCAAAAATTGCGGAAGAAGNCCCAGAAGTCATTTCTTCTCTGTTTTCAGACGGTCGGTTTCATAAGGGAGAAGCGTTGTTCCAGTTCATGAAACATTCTAAAATCTTAGATCGAGTGGAATGCTTAGTAGGAGCCGAGGTTCTCTGCCACCCATCATACAATATCCACCCTCGTTTACCTGGTGGATACACCAGTCCTCATCAGGATGCGGGATATTATCTGCCAGATGGGGACGAAACTTTGATTATAGCCTGTCTTGTACCATTGGTCGATACGACAGTTGAAAACGGATGTTTGTGGGTTGCACCCCGTCGGCATCANGAGGGTGTTTTTCGTCACGTTTGGGGCGAAGGAGGTCTNAATCTNTTACTGGAAGATATTCCGCAATCTGAACGACTGCCATTGCCAACTCAAGCTGGTAGTATGGTAATATTTGGCAGNATGTTGCCACACGGTTCANTTGTCAATCAAACGGATACTGTTCGTTGGAGCATGGATCTTCGTTACCAGGAAATTGGTCGTGCTACGGGCCGTTGGTATGTCCCTGGATTTGTAGCACGAAGTCCTTCGAATCCGACATCCGAGACGCTAGACAGTCAAGCGTGGGCAGATGAAGTGTCACGCGTCAAACAGCATGCAGACAGGTTTCCTGAATGGCCACGAAATCGCTGGCCTCGTACATAACATAGACGGACTTCAACTCTGATTCGAGTTGCTTNTCCCAANATGCTGGTGGANGCTGAAGCAGNCAAAGTTTGTATAGAACGGTTTAANGGGTTAGCACAGTACCCACATAGTGAAGCATTCAATAGCTCTAAATCACCACGCTNGGTGAAAAAANGCAATTATGAGNGTTNAGGTCGATNGAAAGGANGAACCATAGAATGGGCTTAACTTTAGCAGAAGTAGAACAATTTAAGGAACAAGGNTATTTNNTCAAGGAAGGCATTTATAGTAATATTGATTTGCAACTGCTTTGTCAAGGNTTAACCAAAGCGATTCAAGATAAGTGTGATCAACTGATCGCTGAAGAGCAACTGGATCGAGACTTCGCAGAAGCCTCTTTCGAGACACGTTTGACCAAACTCTATCGACATAACCCGGATGCCGGACACCAGGTGTTAATGTCGATTTGGTCAGGCCGTTTTCACGGTGCTGGCATGTTAAAGGCCTTGCGTCATCCACCGCTTGTCGATTGTGTGGCAGATTTGATAGGTCCTGACATTGTTGCTACTTCGATTTACCGTGTACGTCCTAAAGTCCCAGGCTATCTGGGAGGAGAAGTTCCATGGCACCAAGACGCAGGTTATTCGATGTTGCATTGTTACGACTATGTAATGATTACTTGCTGGATTCCTTTAGTGGATGCAACCTTAGAAAATGGATGTTTGTGGGTAATCCCCAAGTCACACCAGTCGGGAATCATTCGGCACTATACAGGGGGACATGCGGGTTTTCTGGAAGTTGCACCAGAGGATTTGCCAACTGGAGCAATTCCTGTAGAAATGCCGGCGGGTTCTGTGCTACTGATGACAAGCATGACGCCACACGCTTCCTTTGAGAATACGACTGATATTGTCCGATGGAGCATTGATTTACGGTACCAAGATTTTGAAGTGCCAAGCAACATNGACGAAATACCTCAAGATTACACATCCGATCGAGATCCAGTGACAATGGCTTGCNANCCNGGTGAAGCCTATTTNGTAATTCGGGACACACAANATCCANNACGAGAAACAACAGANCCAGCTGATTTTGCGGCTTTGCGCCAACGGTGGGANCGAGCTCAAGTTAGCGGTGGTGGACNAAGATGGACTCCATTNTCAGAACGAAAAATTAAATCCAGCTAAAATGTGTTCAACTTGCCTAGNCTCCAATTTCATTAACCATTNCTTAANATTCGNGAGGCCTCTCTCATNNTNACNTTGAACTCAACGAGNCACGAATTCNAAACCNAGAAGCTTTTGAAAAAGTGNCAGGTAAAATCAGGTAAGGGCGAGAAGTACACCAACTAAATGAATAATTAGCAAATGCATTTGCTAATTATTATCAATTTTATTAATGAAAGNTAACTAAGAACAATTATGCTAGAAAACTNTCTTTGTCTTCCTCTTTTCCTNTNNTTCTCTGTTGTTGAACAAAACACGTGCAAGAAACTGCAAATTCCCCACATCTTTGGTGACCATATGGTTATTCAGCGAGATAAGCCAATTCGCATGTGGGGATCGGCTGAGCCAGAAGCCACCGTTCAAGTCCGTTTAGCAGAATTGAACGGCATCACCAAGGCNGACCAACACGGCACATGGTCGNTCGAACTCGAGGCACTGTCTGCCAACGCCGAAGGTACNACCTTGTCGGTTACTTCCAATTCAGAAACTATCGAATATCAGGACGTGATTATTGGCGATGTCTGGATACTTGGTGGACAGAGCAATATGGAGGACGAACTCGAAAATGTTTACCATGGTGACATGGAGGTCGCTTCGGCCAATCATCCAAATATTCGATTGATGACCATTCCCCAAGAGGCTTCTCCTCAACCGCTCTCGAACTTTGCACGAATCAACGAATACAATTCCTGGACAGGCCGATACGAACAGAAAGGAGGATGGTTCCGTTGCACGCCAGAAACTGTTCATCGGTTTTCGGCAATCGGTTATATCTTCGGTCGCCGCCTCCACCTTGTTTCAGGTATTCCCATTGGTTTGATCGATACAGCCTGGGGTGGAACCACAGTGGAAGCTTGGACTTCACGTGACATGCTGAAAACCGTAGACGGAGCCCGCCCCTTGCTTGCCGAATGGGATGCTAAGATTGAAGACTACGACGCAGAAGCTAGTCTTCAGGAACGCATCGATCATTGGAAGGAAGATACTGAACGCCGTAAAAATGAGGGGAAATCGCCGAATCCAAAGCCGACTGAGCCGGACCAAGACCCTGCAAGCGACAGAAATAATCCCGGAGCTTCTTTTAACGGTATGATTGTTCCTTATGCCGACTTCAATCTGAGGGGAGCTATTTTCAATCAAGGCTACAATAACGCACTAGGAGATGCTCGCCCCAAACTGTACGCTCGAGTTTTTAAGGCCATGATCCAGGATTGGCGACGTGCCTTTCAAAATGAGGCTATGCCGTTCGGAATTATCTCGCTCACAGCTGGTGGAAACCCACAAATATATCAAAATTTTGAGATTAGCATGATTGACGCCGGCCCCTTCATTCGTGAAGGGCAGTACAAAGCTTGGCAGGAACTGGAAAATGTAGGTTTCGCCCCAGCCTACGACCAACAGGTGCCTTGGTACCATCCACATAAGAAGGTCGAATTGGGAGAGCGAATAGCTCGTTGGGCTTTGCACACCCAATACGGCCAAACTCAGTTGGGTTGGCAACCTGCCATCTGTACGGAATTAGAGAATAGAGGCAATCATTTAATACTAACTTTCGATCGAGCGGTTCGAGTTCATGACGGACGGCCTTTTGAAGGTTTTGCCATTGCTGGTGAGGATCAGCATTTCTATCCAGCCAAGGCGGAATTTGTTGTTGTTGGTCAAGACGAGCACGGTCGCGATCGTCTTGACCAACAGAAGCTGAAGATTTGGAGTCCGATGGTTCTTGAACCGGAGGCTGTTCGCTATGCTTGGGCGCGTAACCCAATCGGCAACGCAGTCAACAGCCAACATCATGAGCGCATTATCCCTATTCCCTCTTTTCGAACGGATGATTGGGACTGGCCCGAAGCCCCTTTTGATGCAGCAGGTCTGGATGCCAAGAATGCACACAACCATCAGCTTCATCAAATGCGTCAGCAGGCCGAAGTCTGGATCAAGAAACGGATTATTGAGGAAGCGAAGGAAATCCTGAAAGCCACCGAGGGAAGCTCTAAATAAGCTGAAGCAATTCTGCGGGAATGTATTATGGAACTCCTGAATCAACCCATGTTTAAACATGCTATCCTTGTGACAACGGGAATTTGCTCTGGTTTTATCAGCTCAATGGCTGCAGGAGGATCTCTGTTAACACTTCCTGTTCTTATCTTTCTTGGTCTGGANGGTCCAACAGTTGCCAATGGAACAAATCGTGTGGCACTTGCCATTCAGAGTGCTTTTGGCATTGCGAGTTTTCGGNGGAAAGGTATTTCCGATTTCAGATACGGTATTTTAATTTCTGTTCCCACTGTGTGCGGGGTTATTATCGGAACACTATTGGTTATTCAACTCGGAACGATAGACAAAAGCAGTATCATTTTCAATCGTATCTTAGCAGGTATCATGATTGTTGTTTTAGCTATTACCATTTTTAATCCGCTTAAAAAGTTGCAAAGTTCTAAAGAAAATCTCGGTTCATCCAGAAAAGTCCTTGCCGCTTTAATTTTCTTTTTTCTAGGCATTTACATAGGTTTTATTCAAGCAGGTGTAGGGTTTATGATCATTGTGACAATAACAACTGTGAATGGGTTTAGTCTGGTGAGAACAAACGCACTTAAGATGTTTGTGGTGTTTTTTGGTACTCTGATGGCCCTGTTGATTTTCGTCATAAAAGGGTATGTCGATTGGGGACTTGGCTTAGCGTTGGCTGGAGGTAATTCAATAGGTGTATCAATTGGTAGTCACTTGGCAGTGGCTAAGGGAGACAGAACCATTAGGATTATCCTCGTTTGTTCCATTTTAGTTTTTTCAGCAAGATTAATCTGGAAAAGTTTCGTTTAATTCCAAATCATTGGCCTACAATAACGAATTGTGGTTGTGGTTGGGATAGTATAATCGAAGAAACCA
Organism: Candidatus Poribacteria bacterium; assembly: GCA_002729415.1. Taxonomy (GTDB): domain Bacteria; phylum Poribacteria; class WGA-4E; order WGA-4E; family UBA9662; genus UBA9662. The sequence continues at coordinate 36,198 of PBXZ01000021.1, forward strand.
CGTAACAAATTTGTGTTATGATATCAGTATGAAATCAAGAAGGAGATGATTATGGCATTTAAGTTTGCTTTTCTCGGTTGTTGGCATAGTCACACAGGTATGCATGTGCGTGAATCAACCGCCAATCCCAGTGAGTTTGAACTGGTTGGGATTTATGATAACAATCCGACTGTTGTGGCCGAAAGAGCAAAACGTTGGAACGCTCATGTTTTCCCTTCGGTCGAAGCTGTATTGAACAGTGATATCGATGCCGTGGTAGTCGAAGGCCGTATATTTGAAAACCTCGACTATGCCGAACAAGCCTTAGAGGCAGGAAAACATGTTTTGTTGGAAAAACCCGCGGGTGTTGACTTGGATCACCTGAAGCGAGTACAAGCGCTTTCCGTGGAAAAAGGTCTGTGTTTGCAAATGGCGTACATGTGGCGTTATAATCCGGCGATTCATGAAATGATCCGGTTGGTTGACGCAGGTGCGCTAGGCGATATTTTTTACTACCGAGGTCATATTCCTAAACCAAAAGGTTGGCATAAGCAATTAGGCGAAGAAATTGGGTATTATCATGGAGCTGCTTATTACGAAATGGGCGGGCATCTGGTGGATTTGATGGTTATCATGATGGGAAAACCAAAACACGTGCATCCAGTGTTGGGCAAGCATTATGGCGACCAGCAGCATACTGATAATGCTGTTGTAGTACATGAATTTGAAGATGGTTTAGGAACTATCGATACAGCTGCTATGCATATTGAAAGTGGGAAAACACGAAGGATTGAGGTCTATGGCACTCAAGGAACAGCCATACATACGCCAATCGGTTCAAATAATCTCAGCCTTTGCTTGGAATCGGAAGCGGAGGGATATTCTACTGGTTGGCAAGACTTAGAGATCCCGTCTTTGGATAATTCTCCAACTTTGTTGCGTGAACTGGTTGCCTGNATTGGAGGCGAAAAAACACCTGACTATACACTTTCGCACGATTTAGATGTACAGGAGACGCTATTTGCGGGTTGTGGGATTAANGATGGAAAAGCATTAAAATAGAACCAAGTGGGTTAAGCTGAAAACATGGCAAACAGTTAAAAAACCGTCNANAAAATTACCAACGATGCAACTGGNTTCGTGTCTTGAGAAGCTTTGCCTNATCAAATAATCAAATGTAAGGAGTAAAATTATGAAACTGACATTGAAGTACATTATTTTTTCATTTTCTGCCTTAATTTTGTTTGGTTGNGCTGTGAAAACAACGAAGANTGTAATTAATATCGTTGGCCAAATTGGATCCATAGATGAATATGGAAACGTTGTGCTTGACAAGAAAAGCTCGGNACAAGCCAAAGCCTACTTANAATTGGGTGANTCATTAAATNTANATTTTGGTGAAGACTCAGAGAAATTAATTTGCAAAATGGTCAAGGATTATGGAGATGTGCCTGTTGGAGACTACCTGGCACGTTTTGATAATGACACTGATTTGTTGAAATTAGCCATAAATCAAGGTCAAATTTCTAAAACAAACAATTTAAGGAAGGGAATGGCTGTTAGCATTGATGTAGTTAGATGAAGAGATGAGCTGGATAAGAATGTAAGAAGATAGCAATTAGGGTGACTAGACCCGATGGAATCTCAGAGACTTGACGGATAGCTGATCAGGGATTGCTATATATTCTAAATGCTGAACATTGATTCAATATTCCATCTATAGTCTAGGAATTAGGAGAGATTAAGTATGAAGATTGAAGAAATTAAGGTTTTTCCCGTTCATCAGTTTGTCTACGTCAAAATTGAAACTGACGAAGGGATCTACGGTATAGGTGAGGCTTCGCTAAGTGGGCGTTCACTTGCAGTTTCTGAAGCTTTAGGACATATTAAACCTCTGCTGATAGGTCAGGATCCAACCCAAATTGAACATATTTGGCAAGACATTTTTCGTGGGACGTTTTGGCGCGGTGGACCTGTCCTTCAAAGTGCGTTAGCGGGAATTGATATCGCACTGTGGGATTTAGCTGGTAAAAGTTTGGGTGTACCGACTTACCGCCTATTGGGTGGTGCAACACGCCAAAAGGTTTTAGTATATCGCCACGTTGGGGGAAAGACGCCGGTTAACCTCATCGAAAACGCACAAAAACTGCTGGAAGAAGGTTGGCGTGTCTTGCGTATCTCGCCCATTGATACACTAACTGGTGGTTTCAACCCGAAATTGGCTGTGTCACGTGGAATTGAACATTTCGCGGCTTTGCGTGAAGCTATTGGTGACGAGGTTGAAATCATCTTTGAAGTTCACACCCGCTTGACGCCAATTCGTGCGGTTGAACTCTGTAAAGGCATTGAACACTTGCGACCGTTCTTTGTAGAAGATCCGATTCGTTCTGAGAATCCAGCATCCTTTGCTATGTTGCGAGCGCAAACTACTGTGCCAATTGGTACAGGTGAACAACTCCATCACAAGTGGGCCTATCGCGAACTAATTGAACAGGAGCTTATTGACTATTTGCGTGTGGATATCTGCCACACTGGTGGTATCACTGAAGGAAAGAAATTGGCGGTGATGGCCGAAGTTCATTATCAAGAACTCGCCTGCCATTACACTTCCAGCCCTGTTAGTACAGCGGCTATGTTGCATCTCAATATGTCAATCCCCAACTGTGCGGTGCAAGAGTATGCTCCTCCTTCTAGTTGGATGAACGATGTGATCCAGCACAACTTGCAAACGGAAGATGGGTACCTTCTTTCAGCAGAGACTCCGGGGCTAGGGATAGACCTAAACGAAGAGGCGGCTTTGGCACATCCTCACATTCCGGGGGAACCACCTCATTTGCGTCGAGAAGATGGATCTGTTCAAGACTGGTGATCTTTAAGCATAAAAACATGAAGAGTCAAGGAGTAGCCATTTATGTTGGGAGCTAAGAAATTTAAAAGTGTAACTCGCCTTTTATCAGAAAAGACTTCCCAGTTCGTACTACTCATTTTTCTGGTGTTTTTTATAGTACTATCATTC
>PBXZ01000022.1:0-46223 GCA_002729415.1 Candidatus Poribacteria bacterium
AGACACTATTTAAGAATTCGGTGTTCTTGGAGAAGATGTGCGGGTCGCAATCACATTGATACTGGTATTGATCAGTTACATTCAGAATTTGAAGGGAGAGTGATTGCAAAACGTGGAGATCGCGATCCATCACACTGGCATGGTACGCACGTCGCTGGGATCATTGGGGCAGGTGATGATGGTGAAGGTATTACCGGTATTGCTCCTGGGGTATCTTTGATTGATGCACCTATCGCCCCTCACAGGTTCTGGTATTAAGGTGAGTATGCCGATACGATTGATGCTATTAATTGGGCTGCAGATTCTGTTAGTGCGGATATTATTAATATTAGCATGGGGTGGGGGCCTTGGGAGTATGATAGGGCTGGTTTGGACCCAATGAGTAAAACAATTAATCACGTCGTATCAGAAGGTAAATGTGTTGTAGTTGTCGCTGCGGGAAATAGCTCCGAACAGTATGATCAGGGAGTAGCGACTGAGCACCCTGAGCAAGGAAAAATGTGGATCTATCAACATGATATTGATGTTACCGGAATTATGCAAGTAACCCTTTGGTGGAAGGGGGAAGATAGTGATTTGGATCTAGTTTTAAAAATAACAATGGTGAAGAAATCATTTCTAGCCGTACTCATCGGGTGTTTGGTTGGTTTGGAAGGCCTGGAGGTCAGACGAAGTATGGTGCTTATTATGAACAAATTATGTATAGACCACAAATGCCGCGTAAATTAAGAGTTAGAGTCGAAGCGTTTTTTGTGCTGGAAAACCAAACTTACGAAATCTGGTTGGATGAAAATTCTAGTTTTTTTGAATGTTGATGAGGAGCAAAGATTCAAGACAATCACCGTGCCTGGTTATGCTGAACATGCAATTACTGTTGGGGCGATAAATATCGATGATAAAAGTATTGCTTCTTTCAGCAGTCGTGGTCCAAGTGAGCATCAGTTGCCATTGATAAAACCTGAAGTGGTATCCCAGGGTGGAGCAAGTAATAATTCAGAGTTGGGCATTTATTCCACCATGTGGAACAATAGTTATGGTTATGCCGCTGGCACGAGTATGGCCGCACCACATGTCTCGGGTGTCGCCGCCCTTATTTTGGATGCAGTGGGGAAGAATAATCTTGGTCAATGGAATTTTCATCCATTTGAGGTTAAAAGTGCGATTATCAGAAGCACAGTTAACTCACCAACTGATATTGTTGATGAGCCAGATAATACCTATGGTGCAGGTATTGTAAAATCGGATAACGTCATCTTTATTGGCGAAGTGAATGAAAATGAAATATTGAGTTATTATATCTATCCAAAGATTGTTCAAACAGATTTTGGTGATTATCAGCTAAGTACTGAAACAGATTTAAACATAGGGATTCGCTGGCAGAACACAGTTTTTGATCTTGATATCTATCTCTACAATAGCCAAGGGTATCTCGTCGCTAGTTCCTCCAACCTAGATACGAATTATGAACAAATTAGTGGTGAAGTGTTTTCGGAAACCGATTCAAACTTAACTCTAAGCATTGTGAATAAAACGGATCAATTGGTTCGTTTTACTGGTGCTTCAACTTATCCTTTTGAGCAACTAAATATAGCTTTTCCTTCAGCCAATATCAAGGTAACGCCAGCACAGATCAATTTTGGTGTAGTCCCAGTTGGGACTATCAAGCGTCTACCATTGAAAATCGAGAATGATGGTGCGCAACGTTTGTTGATTACTGGGGTGATTTCAGATGATAACCGGTTCTTTGTAGATCAGACAAACTTTTTCATTAATCCTGAGAACAGTAAGATTTTGGATCTCGTGTTTAGGCCGGTTAACCAAGATCCTCTGGTTGAAAAAATAACCATTCAAAGTAATGCAGGAAATATTTTTGTGACTGCTATCGGTGGAATTGGGACTTCTGCTAAAGAAAATAAGTTTGCTCTAAACCTGAAACGGGGACTGAACTTAATTTCCATCCCTTTGGATACTGGCGTTCCTATGTTAGCTAGTATCTTTGCCAATCAAGTTGGAGCGACACTGATGATTCAATATGATACTGAAAAGAGAAATTTCGTTTCTTTCATCCCAAACTTTGATAGGTCCGATTTCCAACTTGTTGGTGGTAAAGGATACATTGTCAATTTGCTTGATGATTACAATATTGTTTTCAAGGGCCATGCCTGGAACAATGTGGATACGTCGCCATCGTTAATCAGTAATATAGTTCGAACATGGGTTTTTGCTTTAGTCGGAAGGGTTGAGTTTCCTGATTTATCTTTGGTAAAAGCAACTAATAGTAGAAATGGGCTTGAATGGGAAGGTCAGGTGGGAGAAGGTCAGTTTAAAGCCATCATAATTGATCCGAATCAGCAATCTATCGTTCAAACTGGAGATAGAATCGACATTAGTGTCTTTGATCGGGAAGGAACGCGTGTGTCAGAAACGTTGGTCATGTATGTTAATCAACAAGATATTGTTAAAGCATACCGAGTTTTACGTTTGAAACCAAGGCTTATTCCAGACCGGACGAGACTGCTCCCAAATTATCCAAATCCTTCTAATCCTGAAACTTGGATTCCTTTTGAAATTAACCAAGATAGCGAGGTCTCGATAACCATTTATGATATTTCGGGTACACCCGTTAGAACAATTAGAGTTGGTTATGTAGAAGCTGGAAGTTATATAAGCCAATCAAGAGTTATCTATTGGGAAGGGAAAACTGATACTGGAGGAAGGATTTCCAGTGGTATATATTTCTACACACTGAGGATGGGTACGTCCATATGCACACGGAAAATGATTGTTTTAAAGTAGGTTGGATAGCATGAAGAATATTGATGAATGCCAAGCAAGGTGATATCTTCAGCGAGAAGATTAGGTTTCAGCCTGAGTTGCTGTTAGAAACAGAGAGAGTAGNNTNTAATGAGTAAATGATAAGNGCAAGCTTGAAAAATGCTCNCANCTATTATGTCNGNANTNGCCTAATCAACGGATGGTTTTGGTNTGGAATGCNCTGTNTTNCTTAAGAAAATCANGTNTCGGNTNCTATCAGCCAAANTGGATACTAGGTTANTNAGTCTATGAAATTNTTTATGGTTGTATGNTAGTTNGAGTTAATGNCTTAGTGTATCAAAAATACACTCGAGCTAGTTGGCATAATTGCCNTATGCGTTCGTCAGAATCTGACAGGAATTGAAGAGTTGAGAGAGNCNAAAACTGTCGACAAGAAACCTTTGAATTTGATAANGTGTTAATCNATGATAAATAGACATGANTATTACCTCCTATTGGAGNTAAATTGNAAACAAAAGCAATTANCAATNTAATTTCAGAATGAGTTTTGGAGGNGTTTGAATTGGAATAAGCAANATTGNANGTAATTAANTGNTAANGATGAAGTTAATTATNANTTGATATTGTAACTCAATAAATTACTAATAAGGCAATAGAAAAAATGAAAACNTACGTCTTTATAGACATTGACACNCAAATTGATTTTATTCATGATTTGGGTAATCTTGCTGTGCCTGGTGCGGNGGCACTCCGNGACAATCTAAAGGCNNTGACAGATTTCGCTTTGGNGAATAAAATTAAGATTATTGCTTCTACTGATGCACATCCACCGGATGATTCAGAGTTTGAGNTTTTTCCATCTCATTGCGTAGTTGGTACTGATGGTCAACTGAAGATTGAAGAGACAACTGTTGAAAACAACAGTGTGATTAAAAACGAAGCTGAAGCTGCGGATTTGGTTGGTCAGGTTTCAGGTTTCGATCAGGTTCTACTGGAGAAGCAGACCTTTGACGTTTTCACAAATCTACATACCGAAGCAGTTATAGATTCACTGCAAGCGGAAGAATATGTGGTTTANGGNGTGGCAACTGACTACTGTGTGAAAGCGGCAGTACTTGGGTTGCTGGAGCGTGGATGCAAGGTTACCGTAGTTGAAGACGCNATTGCTCCGGTGGAGGAACAAACAGGTGAAGAGTCGCTGACATTGATGCGAGAAGAAGGGGCTATCTTCAAGAGTACTGTCGAGATTATTGGNAGTTAATATTTGTCATTGTCTGAAGTAAACTAATTGGTGAAGTNTATCCTTCGAAGGTGGGTGAAAAGCTAACCGAAGTGGTGTTGACTGCAAAAGNTGGNGGGATGGTTTTGTGCCAGTGGTCAGTCTAAAGCCAAACGGGTATGGTTTGTTTTATATGGTGGTTATGTTTGAGAATGTTTCCAGAATTGGTGTGATGGTGATTCATTTAAGACGCGAGACAGATTAGACGGAGTCGACTTTTCAAAGAGGAGAATAGTAGCTGGGCACCCGCTGAGTTTGAGTGTTTGAGTAGGTCAGTCGAGGAAGATACGTTTGAAAGACGCTAATAGTTGTGAGTGTGGAACGCTGGAAGATCTAGTGCTATCTTGAACTGGTTTCCCTGTTGAGGTTGTTATTGTTGGATGTATTAAGTGAATTGCTTAATAGTACAGTTTATGGTTGTTGATAATTTCGTTTGATTGTGTTAGGTGGGTAAAATCACTTACGTTGGAAGTAGTATGATAGATAAATAAATTATTGAAGATAGATTCTAAAGAATTCAGTGGAAATGGGAGTTGTTATGCAAGCTGCTGTTTTATTTGAGCCTGGTAAGCCATTGGAAGTGGAGGATCTTGATCTCGCTCCTCCTCANGAAAATGAGGTTGTCGTTGGGATGGTCGCTAGTGGTGTTTGCCACAGTTGCCTGCACACTGCAGATGGAAGTTGGACTGGTTTCCCCATGCCGATTGTTTTAGGAGATGAAGGTGCTGGAGTGGTTGAGGACGTAGGTTCTGGTGTGAAACATCTGAAACCTGGAGATCACGTCATTTTGTCGTGGTCTCCGACCTGTGGTCAGTGCCATTATTGTGTAACAGGTCGCTCGCAACTTTGCGAGCGGACGGTGCCTATACTTGGTGGATTGTTTGATGGTACGACGAGAATGTCATTGAGGGGGCAGCCTATCTATCACTATGGTCATGTAGCTTCTTATGCGTCCCACTCGGTTGTTCCTGCTTCATGTGCTATTCCAATCCGAAGTGATATGGATCTTAGAAAAGCGGCCTTAATAGGGTGTTCGGTGATGACTGGAGTTGGTGCTGTTTTAAATACAGCACAAGTGCCTGCGGGGGCGAGCATGGTTGTTTTCGGAGTTGGCGGTATTGGATTGAACTGTATTCAGGGAGGTGCGCTCATGGCCGCGCACCCGATTATTGCCGTTGACGTTAACAAGGATAAGTTCGACTACGCGAAGCAGCTTGGTGCTACGCATTGTGTGGATGCTTCAGAGGACGATCCAGTGGAAGCGATCATGGATCTCACTAGGCGAGGAGCCGACTACGCATTTGTCGCCGTCGGTGTGGCAGATGTGATCAAGCAGGCTTGGGAGTGTTTGGCACCTGCGGGAACCAGTGTTCTGATTGGCCTGCCACCAACAGGGGCTACTGTGACGTTTGATGCAGAGATACTACAGTCGGATGAAAAAGTTATGCGAGGTTGCAAATATGGAAGTGCTCGGACCCGCGAAGACTTTCCTCGTTTAGTCGAACTGTACATGGCGGGAAAGTTGAAGATCGATGAATTGATTACTCACGAATATACTATCGACGAGTCGAACGAAGCGTTTCGAGCGCTGGCAGCTGGAGAACTGGCACGGGGAATGATTGTCTTTTAATACGGCTAAGAGTTTCTCTGACAACTCCACTTACTTTTTTTATGTTTGGTTGATTTGGGATATCGGTAGTTTGCTGAGGGTTTTCAGATTTCTACGCTTATAATACTAGCAACCTAATTTCCTTTTTTTCGTTTCAGGACAAATTACGGAGAAAAGATATAAGATCATNGTGTGCAAACCGTTGTATTGGAGTGTTTGACTGTCTCATTTGGTTATGGGTTAGTCTTTGCTAGGTTTCGTGGCTTTTTAGACAGGGGATAGAATTTGTAATATTGGATATGGAGCCTTCAACGGGGTTTCTGCTGAAGTAATCAGTTGCATCTTAGAGTTGGTTGCAAGCAGGGAANAATTGTCTAGATCTTCTNGATTTATATGGAAGATTATGTATTATGAGGNTGATTCTAGTCAGAATTATTCTCCCATGTGAAGATGACTTTCCCCGTTTTNCCGGAGTCAAAGAGTTTGAACGCTTCAGGTCCTTGCTCAATGCAGAAACGGTGTGTAATCAGCTTTTCTAAGGGGAGATCCTTTTTTAACACGAAGTCGACGAATTCGTCATGTAGCCCAATGTTGTAAATCCATGATCCCATTAGCGTCAACTGTTTCATTATCATCATTCGCAAAGTATCCACTTGGAAGGATTCCCCGACGCCTACAATGGCTAGGCGGGCTCCTTTTCCTGCACATGCCAACATAGTCTCCTGAGCCTGTGGGTTTCCCGAATAGTCTGCTCCTGTATTCACGCCTTTGCCTCCAGTAAAATCTTGTATGACCTTCAGAGGATCATCTTGAGTGGCGTCAATTGTCTCTATTGCCCCAAACTGCTTTGCTAGTTCTAGTCGCTCGGGTATAAGGTCTATACCAATAACTTGTGCGCCTCGCGCCGTTGCAAACATCGTAGCACAAAGTCCTACTGGGCCCAGACCGAAGATTGCCATTGTGTCCTTCCCAGAGGGGGCCAGCCGATTGATGGATTGATAGGCTGTTCCACCAGCACAGGAAAGTACAGCAGCCCTTTCAAAACTCAATGCGTCTGGAAGTCCCAAGCAATTCCGCTCTGGTACGAGGGTGAAATCCGCGGCTGAACCATTGTGGACGGAACCATAACCTGTGCGATTGGGACAGAACATCACATCTCCATTTCGACAGAACCCGCAGCGTTCACAACCAACATGCTGATATACTGTGACGCGGTCCCCTGGCTTTACAGTCATTACGTGTGATCCTACTGCTTCGACAATCCCACACGGCTCGTGGCCAGTTATGGTATCTGATGAACCATTGAAGGACTGTCGAAAGGCGACTAAATCGGTCCAACTTTTGCGGTAGAAATGCATATCAGTTCCACATATCGATGAAACTTTCATTCTGACTAGGACCTGCCCAGGTCCTGGATCTGGTGTCGAGAATTCCCTGACCTCTGCTTTGCGGTTACCTAAGAACACAACTCCTCTCATATTGTTCCTCTCTGGATTGACTGAGATTTTTATTATAATTAACCTAAAGGTTGCTTAGTGCCGAATTATACTGGGATTGGGTCTGCGTTTTTCATACCTTATTAGCATGTGTTTTATAAACACAAAGAGGGGATTTGATGTAGGTTATCTTCCTAACTCAAAATTGTTTTATTCTACTGTGTTGTGGCAAGCTCTTCCAGCAATGATAATTAAGAGAGTGTCATAGTACCATAAAGAATATGATATAGAAAATAATAACTGATAAATGTCAAAAAGTGTGGAAGTTCCAACATTGTTGGAAACGAGGTCAAACTATCTGGTAATGCTTAATATCATGGTAAAGGTAGGGAAGATCATCGAGTTTTGAAGCAAAAAAATCTAAATAATTAACGAGAAACAATTTCCACGGTCTATCGAGAATGTTTTAGTTTCAAGGGGTAGATTGGAAATCCAGGTTATGGAATGAGCTTTTAGGAGGATTACATCTCCCTATTGGAGAGTGCTAATTGTGGTATAATCTGAAATATTGAGGCAATCGAAAAAACGTTTAAAAAGGAATCGAGACTATGCGGTGCATTTTTGTAGGAATTGAATATGTTGGGAAATCGACGTTGATAAAATTGCTTCAGGCTTANTATCAACGTTTTAAGCTTAACACTCATCTCGATGATCATTTCACTATTCCGGATGCGAGCTTAAGCCCGGCTTCACGAGATGTGCTAGTGGATTTACCTGATGATATTAAGGAACGTATGCAACGNATGCAAATCCAATATCATGTAGAAGTAATCAAGAACTATCCTAATACCTTGATTGCTGGATGGCATATCGAAGAAGCGATTTATTCAGCTATGTATGGGGCTGATTCTGGAAGTTCTTATTATGGGAACTACCANTATGGTTTTCAGCGGCTTTACGAGTCGCAGGTTCTGGAAGCGCGTCTGCCGGATGTGGTTCTTATNCATATGACAGCNAGTGATGCTGTCATATCTGATCGGATGCAATCTTCCCCACATCAGTACCAGATTATTCAGGAAGAGGATATTTCGGAAATCAAGCAACGTTTTGAAGAGGAAGTCAATAAGTCACTTTTTACTCAAAAAGGGCGAAGAATTGTATTGGATACAACGGATAAGTCCCCTCAAGAATCTTTAGATGAATTGCTAGAGCAAACCGAACCTTTGATTACAATTGGGGAATTGGCCATTAGGTCTCTGCCTCTACCTGATGGGGATTATCGGATTGAATACAAAAATGGTGTTCGTCAGATGGTATCCGTTTGATGGAAGTTAGTGTGACAGCTGAGTGTTTTTACTGAAACAGGGGCGTTTCAGTGGATGATTGCTGAACGAAATCATCGTCTAGTTCAGCGCCTAGTCCAGGTGTGTCTGGTAAAACAACGTATCCGTCTTGGATAAGTGGTTCATTTGTAAGAAGAACATCGTCCCATGTTTCATCGCCCATGCGGTGCCATTCTAGTGCTAGGAAATTTGGTATACTTGCACAAACATGGCTATCCGCAAGGGTACTAAGAGGACCACTGTTGTTGTGCGGCGCCATGGGAATATAGTAAATTTCTGCCATATTTGCTATTTTTCGGCATTCTGAAAGACCTCCACATTTTGAAATGTCGGGCATAATGACGTCTGCTGCCTGTTTCTCCAGAAGTTCCCGAAAACCGTATCGAAGATAAAGGTTTTCACCGACACATAAAGGTGTGTGAGTTGCTTGTTTAATTCGTAACAGTGCGTCAATGTTCTCTGGTGGTACTGGCTCTTCCAACCATAGCAAGTTGTATGGTTCAACTGCGCAGGCGATTTTCAAGCCGCTGTAACCGTCATAGAAACCATGCATATCAACGGCTAAGTCCATTTTTGAGCCAACTGCCTCTCTCATCATGGCTACTCGTTCGGTCAAGGTTTCCAGTTCTCCTGGTGTTACTGACCAGTTCCACCTATCAAGTTTGTATGGGTTACTGCCATCATCCAAATCGAATTTGATGGCAGTAAATCCCTGTTCCTTTACCCAGTCAGCTGTCTTCTTGTAGGATTCGAAATCTTCTGCTCCACCATGGGCCGAATCAACGTACAATCTGATTCGGTCCCGGAATTTACCACCAAGTAATCTGTAAACTGGAACATTCATTGCTTTACCTGCTAAATCCCACAAGGCAATTTCGATTCCTGTTAACGCTGAGATAAAGAGACCAGCAAGCGCACCTCGGAAAATATGTGCCCGACGTGCCTCTTCGAAAAGGCGATCAACGTCAAGTGGATCTTTTCCAATGAATGTTCCTTTTAAATCTTCAACGATTTTTCTCCATCCTGANCCACAGTGGCTGCATTCACCTGTTCCTACTAATCCCTCATCAGTGTAAACTCTGACGTAACTATAGCGAGCTTGTGCTGTTTTGATATCTGTAATTTTCATTTTTTTCTATCTCCATTTNCTTTGTTATAATTTAGTCTAGTGTGCAATTTAATTATGTTANCTCGCGGGATTTTGAGTTGGTTATGCGGTGTAACCTTAGGGTAGATGCTTTAAATAGGGTTATTTGTGCTAAAGACTTGCAGTTGTTAACTCTTNTGGTGGATGTGGATGGCTGTTTCATAAACTTCTCTAATGGGGATGTCGTTTTCTACCGCAATTTTTTTGCAATCCTCGAACTCTGGTATAGTCTTGATATGTTTGTCTTTCATAAATCCTCGTTTAGCTTGTATTGTACCCCATTTAGTTTCAATTTCGATCAAGTCACGTGATAGCTTATCACGATTAACTTTGTAACGTCTTATACCGAAAGTCGTTGTTTCATTTAGAATGATTGAGACCATATCGTCACAATCATGTAAATTGCAAATAACACTTAGCTTGATCCCGGGCCGGTTTTTCTTCATGAAGATTGGTGTTAGAAAAACATCAAGAGCTCCTGTATTAANCAGTTTTTCCATTACATGGCCAATGATTTCTGGTGAATTATCGTCTATGTTTGTTTCGATAATATAAACTTCATCTTGATCAGTGTTATTTTTCTGACCGAGAACGATTCGCAGAAGGTTAGGGACTTCAGTTAAGTCGCGTGTACCTGCACCGTAGCCTNTCTGCTTGATAACCATTTGCGGCATTGGACCGAAATCTTCTGCTAAGCTGCTGATAACAGCTGCACCNGTTGGGGTTGTTAGTTCTTTTCGAATTTCTGTCGGACGAACCGGGATNTCCTTCAGTATNTCCATTGTTCCTGGGACAGGCACCGGCATNTTGCCATGATCGCAAGTAACAAAGCCAGTACCAAGCGAAATTGGTGAGGCGTAGATTTTTTCGATTCCAAGTAGCTTCAAACCGATAACGGNGCCGACGATATCAACGATAGAATCGACTCCACTGACTTCGTGTAGATGAACCTGCTCCTTTGNGGTNTCATGGACTTTAGCTTCTGCTTCAGCCAACTTGTCGAAAATCTGTTTGGATTGGTGGATGATGTCAGCTTGAAGACAGCTTTGATCAAGAATCGCAAAGATATCGGAGAGATGGCGGTGGTGGCTATAGTGGTTAGCAGTGTTGTCATGATGNTGGTTATTGTGTCGTTTCTGATCTGGGTTGNGTTCTTCAACTACTGCGTGTGTAGCGGCAATGCTGTGTCTGGTTACTTTTTTGAAATCAATAGTAAATTCATCAAGGTTTAACTTGTCTAATTCATNGGCTAGAGAACCTGGCTCAATACCAAGATCTACTAGTGCACCTAAGATCATGTCTCCGCTAATTCCGGAGAAACAATCAAAATATGCAATTGTCAATTTATTTTTCCTTTCTTGTAGAAAAAAGTTGTGGTGAGGCTATGTCATGAAATTAAGTGTAGGTCGTGTGTTGCAGATCTTTCTGGCTTCAGCTGTTATTCTTGCTGTTTTCATCTTTTACATGAAGCATTTAGAACAGGTGCGCCAGAAAATCGTGGAAGATCGAAAAAGCAATTCGCCAAAGACTATGACATCTTATGAGCCTCCTAAACTAGGTATTGATAAATCTCCCGGTAGTGTCTGGACGGATCTCAGCGATAGGGACACGGAAATGAGTGAAGGNTCATTCCNAATTCCGGAGGATTGGCAAGTNTTTTNACTGGTCGATAGCAGAANTATTCTCCAAANTTACAGACTTAACCCGAGTTTATANCTCACGAGATATGACCTACAAGAAGATCTAAGCATATGGAATCCTGAATCAAATGGCGACCCTGACTGGACGTCTATGCCTTGGACGTTGTTGATGAAAAGGTATCTTAACCGTTATCCACAAGTCCGTTCGACTGATCAGGAGTTGAAACAGATCAAAGAATTAAGCATAGAAGAAATACAGATTATTGATCGCACACGATANCGGTTGGTTAATGTAAAGTCTCAATGATGAAGTGCCGGTCGGAGAAACCCGTTATGATTTCTAAGGAGTTGCATGGCGTTTTTTTTATTAAGTTTTTTGGTGATCATGATGATTGCGACTTTTGCCCGACCGTCGGCTTCTATTAGTTTCTGCTTAGCAGTTGCCAAATTGCATTCTGTAATGTCCATGATGATCCGCAGTGCCCGGTCCGTCATCTTTCGGTTTGAAGCCTTAACATCCACCATCAAGTTGCCATAGACTTTGCCCTGTTGAATCATGGAAGCGGTTGTCAGAATGTTCAGAACTAGCTTGGTTGCTGTGCCTGACTTGAGTCGTGTCGATCCTGCGATAATTTCAGGTCCTACGATCGGTGCGATGATGTAATCCGCTATCTCCTGAACGTCGTTGTTTGGTGGTGTACAGCAGATTATCGCTGTTTTGGCGCCGATCTTTTTGGCTTCCATAACACCTCCGAGGACGTATGGTGTTCGGCCACTGCTGGCAATACCAATGACAAGGTCAAGGTCAGTAACATTGTGCTCACGGATCGCTCTCGCTCCAGTTTCATCTTGATCTTCTTCTGCTTCAATAGAATTTCGCAAGGCAACATCTCCACCTGCGATGATTCCCTGTACCATATCAGGGGCTGAGCCAAAGGTTGGTGGACACTCCGAGGCGTCCAGGACTCCTAGTCGTCCACTGGTGCCAGCGCCAATATAAAATAGCCGACCACCGGAGCTAAAAGTTGCTGTGATTGCTTCTACAACCGTGACAATTGCATCAGTTTCTGCTTCAACTGCTGCTAGTGCTGTACGATCTTCCTGATGAAAAATCTGTACAATTTCAGCTGTCGATTTAAGGTCAATATCAGCTGAATTCTGATTTTGTTGCTCGGTAAGCAACTTCTCAAGACTAACTGGATTAGTTGATCTAAATGTCATCAGATGTATGTCTATGACTTATGACAATTCTTTTTCGTATCCATCAGTATCTTCTTCAACTCGTTCTAGTAGCTCAATTTCGTATCCATCAGGGTCATCAATGAATGCCATCTTTCGGCCTTGTGGAAAGGTTTCACGCCAATCATCAGGCCAAATCTCAATGCCTTTTTGTTCCAATTCGTCGCAGAAGGCTATCAGGTCTGGGACACCGATGGCAAAGTGCATAAGGTCTTCCGGTACATTGAGCTCGTAATCGTCAGAATATGTGAGCTCTAAATGATGTGAGTTGCCGGGCAGTTCGAGGTGAACAATTTGATTGCCGTCCGGTGATTTGTCGCTTCGGCTAAGCACTCGAAATCCTAAGAGGTCTTGATACCATTTAATCGACTTATCTAAGTCGCTAACACGTACACGTGTATGTAGAAAAACAGCCATGCCGATTTTCTCCGTTATAGTTGAAATTGTTTGTGAGGAAATAATATCACAATACAGCAAATGGTAGCAAGCGGACGCAAAAAACATTTAGTCCTTCAATGTTTTAGGATAGATTACTTGGATAACCAAACAACTTTAATTTGTCGCAAGTCCGTTTTGGTTGATGAACTAGGTACCTCAAAAATAATAATGTAGCTTATTACGAAAATTGTCTATTTAGTTCCATGAAATAATTTTGACTTTATGTATTGCTAGAAGTTAGTAATACATCTATCAACAAACTACTCATTGTTGATTTCTCACTAAAGCCCTCGAGTCCATTCTCTAGCTAGAGAATGGACTCGAGGGCTTTTTTGTTGTAACATAGGTTGAATTAGTTACAATATACCAACGAGAGAACTTTGAATTCGGAGAAATCAACATTATGTGGTTACCTGTTTTGAGGATTATTTATATATAAGATGAAATTAAATCCATATTATCAGTTTAAGATAATTGAGAATTGAATAACAAAAAGATTTCCATCGATAGATTATGAGCAATTGGATTCGTTTTCTAGTTTTACTGATTCATTTTGGATTACTAATTGTTGTGTTTTTGCCGTCTTTAGAGGCAGAAATTGGGTATGTATTGACAGATCCGTTTACTTTTGATACGCGTCTTACTCCAACAATTGAATCTGTATCACCATCTGAAGGTACGTTCTTTGGGGGAAGAGAAATCACTGTTCTCGGCTCCAACTTTGTCGTTGGGCGAACTGCGGTGAAACTAGGAGAGAACTATGGTTTAGATATAGTTGTGAAATCTGATACAGAGATTGTCCTCAAGACACCAAGTAGTCTTCAAGCATCTGTCGACGTTGCTGTTATTAATCCGGGAGGGATGATTGTGATCCTTGAGGATGGGTTTCAGTATGTTGAACCCAAAGTGACAGTTATTCGGTTAACTACTAATCCAAAAACCTTGGTTGCCAATGGCGCTAATACCGCAACAATTACTATTCAATTATTTGATCAAGATAATCAGTTGATCACAGATGAGCTAGTTAAATTGTCTGCTAGCCTCGGTACAATTGATGCGCCTGTATTCAACCATGANGAGAAAGTATATCGNGCACAGTTTATATCTCCTTTGGTANTTGGTGACGCCATTATTTCGGNGGAGACNGAAGATGGCAAAATTGCTACATCGAAGATCTCGCTTATTCAACGAAAAGTGTCNATATCAAAATCAATTGTATCAGTAGANCCGTCCNCTAATATTGCTGCCGATGGGAAATCGACTGNGACNATTAATGTGACNTTGTTTGATGATCGTGGATTTCCTCTGTCAGNCAGAAAAGTCNCAATTCNTCCGAGTNATAAAGTTACAGTCACAATACCATCTTTGACTGATAACGNNGGGAAGACNGTAGCCANAATGAGTTCGATCCATCCACAGACCATTGTGTTGACGACGTTTGTGAGAGGANTCCCTCTTCTTGATAAGCCTGTTGTGCACTTCACCATAGATGGTGTTANAAATGTAACGNGCTCTAATCAGATAATAGTTTTGGCTCTTGACGTCAACAAGGATAGTGAAATTGATGTNCTTGACCTTGTTCAAGTTGCTTCTATGTTTGGTCGAGTTNCACAAGGGNTAATGGAGGATGTAAATCGTGANGGGGTGGTTAACATTTTTGATTTGATGCAGGTTGCATCGAATCTAGGGCAAAATGTGTCTGCCTCCCCATCTGTCTTAGATCCACAACTTNGTATTNTCAAGAACCTTAATCAAGNTGCTATCCGTTCATCTGTCANTGCCCTCAAACGATTANCAGATAACCGAACGATGTACGCGATTGAAATTCTCGAAACTCTCTTGGTTCCACAACGAACACAGTTACGNCAAAATTATCCCAACCCATTTAACCCTGAAACTTGGATTCCATATGATCTAGCAATAGATGCCNANGTCACTATTGAAATTTATAATATTACGGGTCACATTATTAAGAGGNTTNATTTAGGTCATCAGGCAGCTGGNCACTATCGTGATAGGTCAANGGCACTATCTTGGAATGGANGCAGCGACAATGGGGAGCGAGTGGCGAATGGCATCTATTATATAAAATTCACTGCAAATGAAGTCATTCAAATATGTCAGCTAGTCATTGTNAAATAGTGAGGTATGTAATTAGAAATCTTACTTATTTGATTNTTTTNTNGTTGCTGAGCTTNGGTATGGGATGTAGTCAAGATAAGCTTGAATTTGGCATTGANGGGGNTATAGTTGGTGAGAATGGNCAGCCAATCTCGTCAGCTNTTGTNAGTATAGATGGTTCTGAAAACCAATCCATTGNGGCGGATAATATGGGTNGGTTTTTTATTGGTGGTATTGCTAGTGGGATATACCAGATTAGTGTTACNAAGGTCGGCTATAATATTTATCGTGCACGAGTCNAAATTATCGACAAAATTTTATCCAATGATGTTGTGCTCGAAAANNAGGGCTCTCAAACNATATTTGGCAAAGTCGTAGATATAAACAACTCTGGACCANTTCCATANGCNAGTTTGACAATAGTCCAAGTAGATGAGGTAGTCAGAAGTGACGAGCAGGGGATATTCCGATTTACAAGGAAACTAANACCAGGGATATATACTGTTACAACTGAAGTTGAGGGGTACCAAGCTTTAAGTGTACAGATTNNGGTTGGTTTAGGAGAACCCGTCAACGCAGATATTCAGCTGATCCGGTTGCAACCGGTAATAAANATTATAGATAATGTTGTTATATTTGAGGGAAATGANACTCATAANNTTGTAACCATTACTAATNGAGGTACGGGTGAACTNTCATGGTCCATCACTAATCCAGAGTTAGATTGGCTCACAATTTTCCCGACTCAAGGGAAAATCACGAACAGTAACGCAGTTGTCAATATTGTTATAGATCAAGAAGTATTAGAGTCTCATCAACTATCAAAGACTTTGCATGTTACGTCTAATGGAGGGAGCCAGAAGGTAGAAATAAATGTAACTAGTAAAGCGGCTTTGTTAGATATATCGTCCAGGAAAATTGATTTTGGAGTTGATCGAGATAGTGAGACACTGCATATAGAAAATATTGGTGAAGGAGTACTGAAATGGAAAATTTCGGCTACGCAAACATGGTTGTCTTTAAAGCCCCTTGAGGGTATAACACGCCAAATTCCCTCAGTTGTCAATATTCGTATTGACCGATCCCAACTTAATGCACCTGGTCGTTACAAACAGGTGATTCAGGTNATGAGTAACGGTGGTACTGCTAGAGTCGAGTTTATATTNGTTGTTCCTATGCAACCTAAGTTACAGGTTTCTTCTGAAAGTATTGATTTTGGNTCAGAACTTCGAGTTACGGATTTAATCATTAAAAANAATGGTACTGGTGAGTTGTCGTGGAAGCTTAAATTCCCATTGACAGATTGGTTNGAAGNCGATCCACAACAAGGTATTACGAAAGGTNGNAGATCCTCCGTGATTAACCTTAGAGCAGATCGCAATTTGGCGGNACCTGGTGAATATAAAATACCGGTATCGATAGAGACAAATGTCGAGGTGAGAACAGTGATNGTTGGTATGTTTGTCAGAAANCCTCGCATCTTGACGANTCCCAAAAGACTCGATTTCAGNGCGTACATTGACACAAAAACAATTATTCTTTCCAGAGATGGGTATGGCCCAGTTGATTGGGGTTTGACACCGGAAGCTAAGTGGGTTTTTGCAACACCAGCAAAAGGCACCATTTCAGATGATAGGGTTGAGGTTCAAATCACTATTAGTCGTCAAGAAATGTTACAGGGAGTGAATGGTACGCAACTCGCAATTCTTGCAGAAAAAGCTGATGAGACTAGGATTATAATTCCAGTTACCGTTCATGTGTTACCTGATATTCGTGTGATTGTTCGAGATGTTCGTAGTCGTATTCCTATTAGAGATGCCTTTACATTGGATGGGGTAACTGATTTTGCTGGTATGGTAGAGCTGAAGAATTTCAAACAGCTAGTTATAAATGACAAAGTTGAAGTGGAAGGATATATTGATCAGGACTATAGCCTTCGAGTTAACATCACGAATAGTGCGGTCGTGGAAAAAACGGTCTGGTTAACTCCATTACCGAAACTCACTCGAACGATAGAAAGCGGAGATTTTGATTTNCCTGCTGAAATAATCCTTTCTTCTGATGGTATGTTCGCATATATTACTAACACGCAAGGCAACAGTATTACAAAGATTCGTACCGATACAGATAAAGTGTTGACTACGCTCGATTTATCCAGTGATGGTTTTGAACCGATTGGACTTGATNTNAATCCTGTTACTGGTGAAATATACGTGGTTAATAGCATTTTTGAACCGGAGTGGATGGTTCGNGCACGTGCTGATGACATGGTACCAGATACCGTTTCGATTGTTGATCCCAGCTTTAGCCNGTCAAAAAANGTAGTGGTTGGCAAACGTCCCGTTGATGTTGCTGTTGATCCTATACNCAATACTCTTTANGTTGCTAATAGTTTATCCCGTACCATTTCTGTGATTAATTTAATAAACCAGAATANTATCACTGAAATTGAAGTCNAGGGAATGCCNAACCGTCTGGCACTTGTCAGAACCCATCTGTACTTTTCTTCTGATCATGGTGTNGCTGTTATTGATACAGAACTTGGGCAGGTAACTANTACAATCCAGAATATTGGACACCAACCAATAGATCTCATTTNGGATGGCGAGCAGTATCTGTATGTTATTAANAATTCAAGNAGTAACATCAGTATNGTCGATACNGTAACGCAAACTGTNATTAAGACTCTCTCCATTGGNCTGCGCCCAGTTCGNGCGACTATAAGNGAATCTGGGTTGCTTTATGTTGTTAATCAAGGACATAGTGCTGTTTCAATAATTTCTCGGACTGGTCAAGAGTGGCGAGTGATCGAAGAAACTATACCAATTAATTCTAACTCTTATGGGGTTGCTGTCCTGCCAGATGATAGTAAGATCTACTTGGTTCGACCGCACAGTTCAGTNGTTGATGTTCTCGGTTTTGATGGTTTTTAATATGTTAGCGTCTTTAAAGGGNCTGAANAAACGACTGNTGCATATTCTGCNNGGTATTTGTATGGNGCTGNGNGGAANNGTGTCTCGGTTTGTATTTATCGTGATNTTAGCCTGTGGNACTTTCATGGTTTTGACACGGTTAAGCTATGCGTATGTCGAAACGCTAAAAGGAGATGCTCAATCGGTGAGTAACTATATTCAACTTACNCCCTTGGATTANGGTTTAAGCGGACAGCTTGAATTTAGAAGANTGAGGCTAGGAGAATGGTGGAAAGTAGANGGAGANTTTTGGATTGGTGGTGGTCGAGGCGGTCAAGCGCTTTATNTTTATGTCTGGTCGCGAGGGACACCNACTTCNGAGAATGATGCCAAGCGTCAATACTCGATTAATTACAATGAGTATACGAATGCCATTCATTTGAAATATGATGGTGTNGATCTANTTNNTCNTNTTNAGGAACTAGGNATTNCCAGTGCGAGTTGGCGNAACTTTCAAGTCGAATTTCGACATGGATTCTTTTACATTTACTTAGATCGCGAGCTCAAAATTTCTTACNTAGATCCAAAGTATAAAAGCCGGATGTCAAANATCAGATCGGGTATTGGNGCACGAACAGGAGGCATTCATAATGAGCACCGAGTTCGGNTGNTAACCTGGACAATTGATGGAAGGATTGAAGAGCCNTCTTTGGACAACGCTAATGTTCCTCCAATTATTACTAATGCTCGAGTTCAACAAGTTCCGAATACGACGCTTGTTGAAATTTTATATGATCTTGAGGATCTGGATGGTGATTTGATGACCATTGCTATTGAGATGTCATCAGATGGCGGTGAGACTTTCAATGTGCCGGCGGAGAGTTTTAGTGGTGATGTTGGGCTGAATATATCAAGTGGTTTTGATAAGCGCATTATTTGGTATGCTGGTATTGATATGCCCCATGTGCTCGGTGTGGATTATGTGGCAAGAATTACTGGAGATGATGGCTTTGATATTGAAAAGGAAGATGAGATATTGGAGGAAGTACCTATAGATACGGAAGGCTTAATCAGACCTCCGGTGGAAGAAAATTCAATTAGTTACGAGATTCGAGGGGATCAGGAAATTGTCTGGTTAACAGATGGATCTGTAATGCGTTTTATTCGTGGTGGAGAGTTTGACATGGGATCGAATCAGAGTCCGGAAGAGTTTCCTACTCATCCAGTTTCGGTAGGTTCGTTCTACATGGATGTGAATGAGATTACTGTGGGGCAATACAAGCTGTTCATAGAGGAGACCGATTATAATCCGCCGGTCTGGAAAGATGTAGAGAGTTATTCACCTACGGACGATCATCCCATGATAGAGGTTAATTGGTATGATGCTATGTCGTACGCTGAGTGGGCAGGCAAGCGTTTACCAACAGAAGCTGAGTGGGAGTATGCTGCACGTGGTGGCCTGATCCACAACACCTATGTTTGGGGGAATGAAGAGCCTGATTTGGAGGAAGCAAATTATGGTAATACAATTAAACAAACAACATTGGGTGGTGTGTACGAGCCGAATGGATATGGTTTGCATGATATGGCTGGAAATGTCTGGGAATGGTGTGTAGATGAGTTTCGGGGTGATTTCTATTCTAAGAGTGGTCGGGTTAATCCATTGGCAGGTGAACTTCTGTTAGAAGAGATATTATCTGACTATAAGTTGGTTAGCACGGAAAGAGTCAGTCGTGGGGGTAGCTTCGAAACATTTCCAGCTTTTATACGTGTCAGTTTTCGTGATTCTAGACCGCCAAGCTGGAAATTTAATCTTGTTGGTTTTCGCTGTATTATACCAATTGGCCATTGAAAAACTCATTCATTGTTCCTGACATTTTCTGAGGATATAAATAAAGTTACTATTCGTCTTTCGCACCCATAATTCGGAGGGACTTATGCTTGATCGATAGGATCAGCGCTATGACAGCTGAAGCACTCAAACGTGGCGCAGCGTGGTAGTCCTGAGCATTTGGATCGCGATTCGGTTGAAAGTAGAAGGTTCCATTTGGGCAATGAGCTAGGCTGAAGTACCAGATGTGATTGTCCATGAGGTTGCGGAAGGAAGCTTTATCAACTGCGGCACCCAATGCCGTCCATCCCATCCCGAGGATGGCTGATCCATGTGTGTCAGGAAAGGTCTTGTAATTGGTGCCAATACACTTGGCAGCTTTAAATGCGTAGTCTTGAAATCCTGTTCCTCCCAGCGAGCTTACAGCATGTGCTACGCCCGAACTGCCGGTTCGACCCATATCGGCATATTTGTTGTCACCGGCGTTATTATCATTATACCAAACGTAGCCGATGTTGTTNGTGCCTCTGACCAAGAACTNGTGAGCAGCCATGTANTGTTTTTGATTGATATCGAGGTTGCATTCGGCTATGAGCGACCAAGCTGCCATAGCCTGTGCGGTGATCATACAGATTGGTCCGTAACCATTGCCACCTTCTCTGCCAGTGGGCCGATGTCCCCAACCACCGGCACCCATGCCGTCCCGGTATGGGTGCTGAAACTGAGCTTTAACCAGCCAACGATTGATCTCGTCCAATTCTTTCAAAACCCAATTCTCGCCTGTTAATAGGTAGTATTCACTGAGACAAATACCATAGAGACCGTATTTCCAGCAGTCGTATCCGGCATAGTCAATCTTGTCGTTGGTATTATCGGCAAAATAGTGCATCGCTTTCTGGATTGCTTGTTTGTGTTCCTGTTTCCTGCTAGTTAGCAGGGCAAGTGCTGCGATTGCGTTGAGGTGAGGGCGATGATGCCAAGATCCATCATTTTGTTGCCGCTTTATTAAGTAGGCGTATAGCTCGTCCAAAATTGTGTCGGTTTTTTTGCAGTTAAATGGATAGGTTTGGGAAAAACTGCCGTACTTGGTTGGTAACTTTAGCGCAATCTGTTGCCTTTTTTGTCCACGAATGATTTGGAGAATTATTTTTCCGTTTAGTCTGGGGCCTTGGCTTTCATCCAAAGCATTACCTAGGTCCATCATTGGCCCTTCATAGCCGAATTTTTCCATACCATAACCAAACTTATGTGGAGTGGTGAACGGCTTGCCGTTGGCCCCGATGATTTTATCGCCGGCTTGGAGTTCTCCATCAGCAGGTGTGTCTTTGAAAACATAGGCTACTTCGATCACGGTTGGTGCTGATGGCGTCATCTTGCCCCTTGCACCGGTGATGCCAAGGTTAATGAACCAACCGCCTGTTTGTGAGTCAGGACCAATTTTGGTTTCTTCCTCGTAGTTACCACCATTCCTCAGCAGTGCCCAAGTCGGTATGTTCATGCTTAACGCGAACCCTATTACAATGTACCATTTCCACATAGATTTATTCATAATAGTTCTTTTCTTTGCGTTGTTCTTTGGTGTTTTATGTCTAGTGGGATCACAATATATCCTGTTATTTGGGGTTCAGTGTAGATATTAAATTACCAAGCCGCAATCCGTAGAATCAAATGAGGTTATGATTTTGTGTTTTCTGATTGTTTTCTTGTTTGCTCCGGTTAACTTCGACGCTCATCCATGCAAAAAGCAGGGCCTTTACACCCAGCAATTAAAGAATTGTACCATAGTTAGAAGTGTGCGGAAGTTAGAAGTGTGCGGATATAATTTCGCTGCAATGAGTGCAAGACTGAGGCTAGTCTTTGCGTTTTATCTGGAGGGAGATGACATTTTCGTTTGAGCTTCAACAAAGTTTGAGCTTCAACAAATATGATAATAACGTTTTGGCTGGATTTTGGGAGATACTAAATTGTTTGGATTTAGCATCTGATTTTTGCTTTTTCTTGGTGTTTTTACATCCTTCCATTTCACTTTTCTACGATAATCCTATGTTGGGTTTATTAGCCTACGTTTATATATTAAAGAGCTCTTAATTGATTGGAGAAGGTGTTGATGAGGAACACGTAATTACTTGTTAAATTAGTTTGTTCATGCTACTATGGATCTTATTGTTAAATTTATAGTTTTAATCTACTATTTCATTTAGTGAGTAATTAAATTGAGTAAGAGAATAGGAGTTTTAACAGGAGGTGGAGACACTCCGGCGTTGAATGCTACATTGAAGGGTATAGCCCTTCAATGCGAGGAACTTGGGTTNGAATTAATTGGGCTTATGCANGGCTGGGCAGGTGTTTTGAANCANGGGGCTTACTGTCATTTGGCTTCNGAGATGATTGATGANGATCGNGGTGGNACGATNCTGCAGAGTTCNCGNACAAATCTTAGAGCTTCAGGTCAGATTGGAGAAGCAATTGAGAATCTAAAAAAACTGAAANTCGATGCACTTATNCCGATCGGTGGTGATGATACGCTAAGTGTTGGTTCTGAGCTCTCAAATGATTTTGCCACCACNTTTGTTACNAAGACAATCGACAACGATGTTGGTAGNAATGCACCTGANGANNGTTCTGTAAATTATATGCNACTTGTCAATTATTTNTGTCCTGGTTTTCCTAGTGCNGCTAACCTGATAGCTAAATATGTTCGTGATATTCGCACAACAGCTTATTCGCACAACCGGATTATTTTTGTNGAAGCAATGGGCCGATATGCTGGNTGGCTTACATTNGCATCTGCTTATGGTTATCCTGATTTGATTCTTGTNCCNGAAATTGAATATGACCCTGATANCTTGGCTGCCTGCATTGAAAAAAAATACAGTCAAGTTGGTAATCTCGTTGTGGTTGTTTCGGAAGGNATTACAGGGAAAGATGGCAAACTNNTAACGGAATCTGAGGAACTTGATAGTTTTGGTCANGCACGACCAGGAGGTTGCTCAGAGCTTATTGCCCAAGATATGAAGGANCGTCTNCCAAGTATTTCTTCGTCCAGCTTGCGGCACCAGGTNTTGGCATACATGCANCGGTGTGGAAGTCCAATATCCATCGATCGAGATACCGCGATTAGAGCTGGAAGGTTAGCAGTTCAGGCAATTAAGGATGATAAAATTAATTATGTTGCCACAGTAATGCGTACTGAAAACGGAATTGAGCCTCAATTACTCCATTTGGANCNGGTACTNAAACGAGGGGATGATGGGCACGTCATNCGTAGGAGTCTTGACCTGCGTTTNTACGATGCTGAAAACTTCCAAATNTCAGAGGCAGGAATTGAATACTTCCGTCCAATATTCGGAGACCTACCTGAATCGTTTCAGTATCCNGACCTGAATATTCAGTATATTTAGNTAATGTTAATTGTAAAGCAGCATNAATGTGATGGATCTANGACCGCTGAANAAAGATATTGTTTTNCCCGCGAAACTGAGAGATTTCGACTTGNATTTTTGTTCAACTTGGGGCTTATTTTCGCCNAGGTCTATTGATGANGGGACACATCTGTTGATAGATCAGCTTGAAATCAATGANGGNGATACATGTCTTGATATAGGATGCGGTTANGGGGCTGTTGGTATAGTGATGGCTAGGTTGTCNGGAACAGGNAGTGTGTATATGGTCGACAAAGATTTTGTGGCTGTCAAGTACTCGGAAGTGAATGTAAAACAGAACCNTGTGACAAATTGCGAAGTGATCATGAGCAATGCATTTAGCCATGTTCCCNAACTACGNTTTGATGTGATTGCGTCCAATCTGCCTGCAAATGTGGGGAAGGAATTACTTAAAATCATACTCGTTGAATCGAAAGNTCACCTCAAACCAANTGGGAAACTGTATGTTGTGACCATCTCTGGTTTACGCGANTATATCAAACGGCAATTTANTGAAATCTTTGGGAACTATCAAAAAGTTAAACAGGGGAAAACCCATACAGTTGCATTAGCTGTGGTGTGAAGTGCTATTAAGTTTGGGTGATTCGCTTTGCAGGTGTGTGTTCAAAGCCGACGCAGATATAGGTAGATCCCGTGCGCGAAACTGACAATTCCCCAAGCAATAGCAACAGCGATTAAAACAAGCGGAAAGGAAATAGTGGATGTTTGACTTTCTGATGCACCGTCCAAAGTCGACAACTTTATTTGATGTCCCAGCAACTGACGAACAATTTCGTGGTTGGCTAGGGGTGAAGAGTAGATCAAACTGAAAATTGCAATTCCAATTATGGACCAGAAGATACCTCGAAAAACTTGTCGACTGCTATTAATTCTATCTATTTTTAATTGGCCAGCCAAATTATGGTTAACATACTGTTCTAGATCCGCAGGGTCAATCTCCGGAAAGTTTCTAGTAAGTTGATCTATTATCTCATCTTTTCTTTTTTTTTCCTTGACGCAGTCAGTAAGTTGTTGGTTTAAGCTATCGTATACCTGTATTATTTCTTTCTGCTTAGATTCATTCTTGTTCATAGACTTAAACCTTGCTCTTCATCAAGTTGCGAACCAGTATACCATATCCCAATATCTATTGTAAAATGCCGATTTTGGAACGGTAGTGTGAGTTTTAGAACCACTCTAATTACCCTTATCATCTTTTTATGTTTGGTTGCATTCTATTCTTTCATCCCAAGGGATAATCAAGTAGAGGATCAGAATGTCGCCGAAAAAGTTGGCCAGTTTTATGGCCTGAATAAGCAGCTAATTCAAAAAATTCAAGTAATCTTCCCTCGTTCGCAATACTTTGATAAAGAAGCCCAAAAAGATTTGATTCAGCAATCCTATACTTTAGTGAGATTAAGTCAAAATAGTTGGCGACTAATTAATCCGATCGTTGTTGATGCAGACAAACGAAAAGTTGATCAACTCCTCTCAGATCTTCTGGAAAAGCGTATTAAACGTCGAATAGAAGTTGCCAGTCTTTTAGAGTATGGACTTGATGATCCAACTGTTAAAATATCCTTGTTCACGCAAGATGGATCAACTAAGACTTTTCTAATTGGCAAAAAAACAGTAAACTACTCTATCTATGCCAAAGAAAAATTAGATTCGAAAATCATGCTGATTGAGTCCAGCATCGTTAGGGACTATTCGAAATCTCTGGATGATTTGCGCAACTTAACGGCTCACAACGTATCTCAGTTAAAAGACAGCAGAAAAAGGGTTTTTGATTTTCAGCGTGCTGAAACTACGCAAATTGATATTTTGTCGACGGATTTGGAGATAGTGTTGCGAAAGCAACCTGATGGAAATTGGCAGATGACAGAACCGAATAAGTCAATTGTTGATCAGCCGATGGTTGAAGATTTGCTTTTTTTTGCCGATGCGTTGAAGGGGACAGAAGTGCAAAACTTAAAGGGACTTCCTAAAGCTAAAATTCGTGTCAGGTTTTATACAAAGGAAGCTGAACCCACTGTGTTGATATTGCACCATACAAAGGATAATAATGAAGTGTATGCTAAAACAAGAGATAAAGAAACCATGTTTCGAATTGATGATCATCTCTTAAAGTTAATTAGACAAATTAGGTAAGTGAAAATGTACGAGAAATTTGTGGATGTCGAACTTAGAACTGGGCAATCAATGGAGGTTGGTGTTGTATTCGCCCCAGATGCCGAGTACGCTGAAGAGGTGAAAAAATTCTTGGGCCACAAACCAGAGACTTATAGATGGCATATTGATTGTTGTGTTCATGAAGTTTTGGATCTGCTGGAAACCCGATTCTATGTTGGTAAGGTTGACGGTCATATCATCTCAAATGTCATGATTACCGAATATGATGGTATTGGCACACTTGGTCATGTATTTACCCTTTCCGATCAGCGTAGGAAAGGTGCTTGTAAAGCTATAATGAAATGTCAGATGGATGATTTTCGACGTCGAGGTGGGAAGGCACTATATCTTGGGACTGGATATGATTCGCATCCATATCATATTTACAAAAGTTTTGGTTTTGATAGTGTATATGATGAATCTGGTTTTATGTGTTATTTTGCTATAGAGGACTTTGATGTTAACTATTTTTCGGATTTAGATGTTCATGTTAAGGATCATATTGAATGGCACGATTGGGCGAAGATAACAGCGCTCACTGGAATCACGAATGGTGACCAGATTCGTAATATTGCTCTGGGTATATATGGGCCATCCAATTTTGAAGGAGGGTTTTTATCTTTTAAGAAGGAACTCGAAAACGGAACCGATTATCATGCAGCGAAGCTGCTGCAGAGTTCCTCTGGTGCTATCGTAGCCATGGCTACGATAAAGCAAGACGAAGACATAATGTTATTGGATATTTTCGCTCATCCGCTTTTTTGGGCTCAGTCGGGAATGCTGGTGGATTCTTTAGATATTCCATCTTCGAAAGTTCAATGTTATGTCGAAACAAGGTCAGAAGGAAAAATAGAATTGCTGAATAAATTTGGTTTTCATTGTGAGGGCATCCAACGTGATGATGATCGCGATTTAGATGTAGCTGTTTATGTTGCCAACACTGGTTAAAGCATGGTTTGATGATATTAATCGTAGCAAATTGAGGAGTGTTTATGTCAGATTCTCTCTCAGGTATACCGCGGTCAGAATATCCGCGACCTGATTTTCAGCGTGGGACCAGCCAAGGTATTGATTGGATTAATTTAAACGGTACATGGGAATTTGTTTTTGATCCTGATGATATTGGAAAGCAGGAGTGTTGGTACCTTCCCCAGTTCGAAGGGTGCATAGATCAAATATGTGTGCCTTATCCTTGGGAAAGTCTTGCTGCATGGAACCAATCCGATCAAGCAACAAGCGCGAATTATCTCAGCACTAAGGTCTACTTAAGTCCGGATGATGTCACTTGTGGTGGGCTGGAAAGAGGGGGTAATTATCGTGACGAACCTAGGCACACAATTGGATGGTATCGTCGCCAAGTATCAATTCCTGGTCATTGGTGTGGGCAGCGTGTCATCTTGAAATTTGGAGCTTCCGATTGGCACACTATGGTTTGGGTAAATGGTAAATGCGTTGGCGAACACCAAAATGGGTATTTACCATTTGAATTTGATATTACCGAAAGTTTAGTTGATGATGTTCCCTCTTGTGTCGTGGTACGCGTATTCGATCCACAAGATCATTCTCAACAACCAGTTGGCAAACAATATGGGTGGTATACACGAACGAGCGGGATTTGGCAGACCGTTTATTTGGAGCCGCGGTCAGAAACCTTTATCAAAAGTTTCAAGATCTATCCGGATATCGATGTTGCTGAAGCAAGAGTTGATATCCAAGTCGGCGGTACCGATCTTAATGATCTTAGTTTCCGTTTGGATACAGATGCCCCACTAGAGAAAGTAGATATTGAAATGTTCGATGACCATGCGGAGTGCGTTATAGAAATCCAAAAAGCCAAACTTCAGCTCTGGGATATGGATAATCCGCATCTTTATGATCTCGATATTCAATTGGTCAAAGATGATAATGTAATTGATCATGTCTCAACTTATTTTGGTATGCGGAAGGTTTCACGCCAAGTGCTACCAGGAACTGATTATGAATATATTTATTTGAACAACCTACCCATATATTTGTTGGGTGCCTTAAACCAATCTTTCAGTACTGAAGGCGTCTATACATTTTTAGACGACGATCAGATTCGAGCTGACATCACGCGGGCAAAAGAATTCGGCTTTAATTTTTTACGTCTGCATATCAAGATTGATGAACCTCGATTGTATTATTGGGCTGATCGTCTGGGCATGCTATTTATGTGTGACATACCGAACCTTGGGTATGATGGATATAGCGATATAGGAAGACAGCGTTGGGAACAGACCCTTCGAGGGACTGTTGATCGTGATTTTAATCACCCTTCAATNATTGCTTGGTGCNACTTTAACGAGACATGGGGGCTTGGTGGTAACGATTATAAACAGATGCNAGATCGTCAGGAGTGGGTTCGAGAAATGTATCANCTTACCAAGCGACTGGATTCAACNCGNTTGGTAGAAGATAATTCTCCNTGTTTATATGATCACGTTGAAACTGATATTAATTCTTGGCATTTTTATATCAATGACTATCAGAAAGCACGTGAGCATATTGCAAATGTAGTTAAGGAAACCTATCCTGGTTCAAAGTTCAATTACACCGGTGATAATGAGCAAACAAATGCACCCATGATGAACAGCGAGTATGGTGGGATTGGAGCAGGTGCAGGTGATAAAGATATTTCATGGTGTTTTAAATATTTGACTAATGAGCTTCGACTACATCAGAAAATTTGTGGTTATATTTATACCGAACTTCAAGACATTGAGTGGGAACACAATGGATTCATGAATTATGATCGGACAGTCAAGGAGTTTGGCTATGATTATACTATGATTAATGCACTTGATTTTATTGTGATTGATCATCACCCGGGTTTGAGTTTTGTGCCTGGGGATTTGTTGGAGGTAGGCATTCACTCGAGCCATTTTTCCAATAAAAAGATTGAACAAGCAACATTGTATTGGCGTTTGGACGGCATTGATCAATTGGGTTCTGAGTTGATGAATTTGGTTAGTGGGAGTGTTCCGATTTCATTCGCGCAATACAAGGTCGAGAAAGTCCATCAGTTGTCGATTAACTTGCCAAACCAACCGGTTATTGGGACTCTTCATGTTTGGGTTGCGGATCAAAACCAATCTGTCGTTGCTAGAAACTTTATCAATGTCGAAATTTTTAAAGAACCTCCACTTATTGAATATCCTAGCGAAAATACTACCATTATACGCTTGGATATTGGAGATTCACCAGTAGTGGAATTCGCGGGAAGTGGTAAATTGGAGTATACTGTTGATTTGCCAGACAGCATAAGGCTAGAATCGATTAATTGTTTTGAGATTGTATTTGAGGCTTCTTCGTATGTCGATGGGGCGCCTCAAACCGATTGGGAAAAGCATCCATCAGATCTCAAGATCACGATCAACGGCATTGAGTTAAAAACGATCACGTTACCGAGTTCGCCAGCCGATGCACGTGGGGCATTATCGTATATTAACGGGATTCCCGGTAAATATGGTTTTCTTACCAAGATTAAAGTCGATGACGAACGGCTGAATAGTCTCAGAAATAGTTTGTCGGGTAATAAGCTTATTGTTGGTTATCAAGTTGATCCAGAAGCAGAAAATTCGGGAGGGTTGACGATCTATGGGGCACGTGTTGGTCGTTACCCACTGGATCCGTATATTATTATTTCTTAATTGAATCAAGGTTCATGGAGAGGAAAAGTGAACTCATGTTTGGTTGGAGTTGATATTGGAGGAACCAAGCTGGCGGCTGTTGTCGCGGATACCGATGGCCAGATCTTGAACAAAGTACGCCAACCAACTGAGTCTCATAAAGGATTTGAATATGCCATAAAACTGATATTTGATATGATTGATCAGTTACTCCATTTAGAACAGTTCACTCGTAGTCAGGTGTCGTCAATTGGTATTAGCTGTGGAGGGCCTCTTGATACCCAAACTGGTGTTGTTTACTCCCCTCCGAACTTACCTGATTGGGATGCTATTCCTTTGGCTGATATTGTGGAGACTGAGTTTAAGATTCGGCCGGTAATTGAAAATGATGCTAATGCTGGTGCCCTTGCCGAATGGCGATTTGGTGCCGGACGTGGTTATAATCATGTTGTCTTTATGACTATGAGTACCGGAATTGGTGCGGGAATTGTTGTTGATGGCCGTATACTGCATGGAGCGTCTGATTGTGCAGGGGAGGTAGGGCATCAGGTGTTGATTCCCAATGGGCCTGTTTGTGGGTGTGGCAACCGTGGATGTCTTGAAGCGATCTGTTCTGGGCCAGCAATCGCAAAACGTGCCCAAGAGAAGATACGTAAAAATCCTCATACCAAGATATTGGATTTGGTTGATGGTAATATCGAGGCGATTCGTTCCGAAGAAGTACTGGAGGCGGCGAAATCAGCAGATCCATTAGCACTTGATTTGGTCAAAGAGATTAGTTTCTATATGGGGTGGGGGATTGCCAACCTCGTGAATATTATCAATCCTGAGATAGTTTTGATTGGGACGATAGCAGTTGCTGCTGGTGATTTGTTGCTTGACCCGATTCGTCGGACAGTACTGGAAATGTCAATGCAGCGTCCGGGGGGAATTGTGAAAATTATGCCAGCTCAGCTTGGACAACAAATTGGAGATTTAGCAGCTATTTCACTTGTTGTTTAAGTGATACACTAAAAAAAACTGAAGGATGTGACTATGGAACGAATCCAAAAGTACCTTTCTCACTTACAGAATGTTTTGGATATGCTTTCACTTAGGGATGTGCGTGAGGTTGTTGACATGGTGATGTCAGCCTACGAAAATGACAAGCAGATTTTTGCTATTGGAAATGGTGGTAGTGCTTCGACTGCTTCACATATTGGATGTGATCTTGGTAAGGGAACCATCAGTGTTCCTGGAGGGGGGAGTATTCCTGCACGAAAGCGGTTTAGGGCAATCAGTTTAACAGATAATGTAGCGACTATGACAGCATGGTCGAATGATACGTCTTATGATGATATCTTTGTGGAACAACTCAAGAATCTTGTAAATTCAGGGGATCTAATAATAGGCATTAGTGTAAGTGGGAACTCAGAAAATGTGGTTCGAGCAATGCAGTACGCTAAGGCCGTAGGTTGTTATGTGATTGCTTGGACTGGTATTGGTGGTGGAAAGATGGGTGAGATCAGTGATTTAAGCGTGATTGTGGAAAGTGATCAGTACGGTCCGGTTGAGGACGTTCATCTAATTTTGAATCACATTTTGCATGCTTGGATTAGTGAGGAATTAGCATCCCGAAACGCTTGACAGTAATTTAGGCCAGCGATATAATACTACGTGATTCTTGTGATCGCCAAGAGGTCGTAATTATGAAATGTAACCTTTGTTTAGCCTTGATTTTTACCCAGATGTTCTGGTTACTTATAGTCTTTACTGCTTTTGCCGACGATACGCTTGTTTACCAAATTGACATTCGTAAGGAAATTGGGAACGGTTTACGTGTTTACATTGAAAAAGGGATCAAAGAAGCTGAACTTAACCGCGCCGTTGCCATTATTTTCGATGTCCACACGCCTGGCGGTGCACTAGACGCTGCGCGTGATATTATCGATGTCATCCAACGGTCGGAAATCCCCACCATTGCCTTTGTCAATACCGAAGCGATTTCTGCTGGAGCGATGATATCCTTGGCATGCGATCAAATTGTTATCCGAAGAGGAGGGACAATTGGTGATGCCGCGCCAGTTTCGATTCAAGGACAAGAGGCTGGAGAGAAAGCTGTTTCCTATGTACGGGGCAAAATTAGTGCAACTGCCGAACGCCAAGGACGGAATCCCGACACCGCAGCTGCCATGGTAGATAAAAAACTTACACTGGTTAAGTATTATGAAAGTGGTGATATCGTTGCGCTACGTCCAAGNGAATACGAAAAAGAACTGGAAACAGACAAACAAATGAAAGTTCTTGCAGCTGAAGGAGAACTGTTAACACTAACAGCTGAACGATCACTTGAATATAAGCTAGTGGAAGCAATTGCCGAGAATCGAAAACAGATCCTGGAGATGTATTCCATTGTTGAAGTTGATGGCGAATTGATGGTATTAACGCAAGAGGCTATCATGTTGAAACGAGGCGAGTTGGGAGAGGAGAAAGTCAAAGAAGTAACCTTGTTAACTGATGCAGAAATTAGGAAAGTTGATCCATCTTTTGCTGATGAGATTGCGTTTTTTGTTACAGCTCCGATTATTAGTTCTCTACTGCTTTCGTTGGGTATGCTGGGGCTCTTTATCGAAATTCGATCCCCGGGTTTTGGATTGCCCGGATTGATAGGTGTGATATGTCTTAGCCTTTTTTTCGGTGGTCATATGTTGAGTCAAGTCGAAGCTCAATATGCTTTGCTTGCTTTTGTTTTGGGAATAGGCCTTCTGGTGATAGAAGCATTTGTGATTCCGGGGTTTGGGGTAGCAGGCATTGCGGGAATCGGATGTATTATCTACAGCGTATTCTTTATTTTTGAAAACGCATATCAAACAGAACAGGCCATTTTTTTTCTTGGAGTTTCTGTGCTAATTACAACGGTGCTTTTATTTGTTGCGGTTTATTTCTTGCCTAAAACTCAAGCATGGCAACATCTTGTTTTACAAACGGAAATAGGATCAGATAAAGGGTTTCATTCCGCAGTTGAGGATTATTCAGAACATCTAGGCCAAATTGGTATTGCACTCACTGCGCTTCGGCCTGCGGGTACTGCTATGATCGAAAACAAACGACTTGATGTTGTCAGTGTTGGCGATTTTATCGATGTTGATATGCCAGTTCGAATTGTCGGTGTTGAGGGTTCAAAGGTTGTTGTTGAAGAAAGTCGCCAAGACAAAGTTTAGCTTCTTTAAGGAATCAGCATGAAGTGGTTGACAATTTTACTGCTGGCCTCGGGTGCTTTTCTTTTATTTTTCGAATTAGTTGTTGTTGAATCTTCAAATTTCTTTGTTGTAGGCGGGGTTGGTGCTTTATTGATAGTAATTGGACTTGGTACTATAACGTTGAAGTATTTGGTATTGCGCACAGAGCTAGGATCGGACAAAGGGTATAATTCTGCTGCCAAAGAGGATTATTCGGAATATCTGGGTCAGACTGGTGTTGCACTCACTGTACTTCGGCCTGCGGGTACTGCTATGATCGAAAACAAACGGCTTGATGTTGTCAGTGTTGGCGATTTCATTGAGGTTGATGTGCCGATTCAGGTTATTAATGTTGAAGGCTCAAAGGTTATGGTTGAAAAAAACCGCCAACAGTCGAAAAAACTTCTTTAGGGAACTTATGGGGATTGCT
The DNA here is from genome assembly GCA_002729415.1 of Candidatus Poribacteria bacterium. Classification (GTDB taxonomy): domain Bacteria; phylum Poribacteria; class WGA-4E; order WGA-4E; family UBA9662; genus UBA9662. The sequence goes on from PBXZ01000022.1 coordinate 32,663, forward strand.
GATAAGTTCCCTGAATTCTTCTGAGACTGCTTGTTATTTAAGTCGTCGGCTTCATAATGGTTTTAGGAGTCTTTTTTCGATAGCTTCCGTGTTTTTCCTAAAGCTCGGTTCGTTTTTTTTGGAAATTTAGTGTAATTCAATTCTTAAGTTAAGTAAGATCGATAATAATACCTTTTGGAGGATTAAATTTTGGATCCTATGACTTTTGTCATTATGATAGCCGTTGCAGCTGTCGTTTTTCTTCTGTTTCTCATCTGGTTAGTACCGGTGGGATTGTGGATTGCGGCGCTTGCAGCGGGTGTTCGAATACGGATTTTTGGCGATCTCGTTGGAATGAGGTTGCGGAATGTTAGCCCGGGAGTTGTTGTTAATTCTCTTATCAGTTCGACAAAGGCTGGGCTGAGTTTGCAGGCTTCTGATTTAGAAGCACATTATTTGGCCCGAGGTAACGTTGAACGGGTTGTCAATGCGCTGATCGCGGCAGATAAAGCAGGCATAGAACTTGGCTTTCAGCAAGCGACGGCAATTGATCTGGCCGGTCGTGATGTTTTTGACGCNGTTCAGGTCAGTGTGAACCCTCGTGTCATTACTACACCTGAAATCTCAGCCGTTGCTATTGATGGAGTGCAATTGATTGCTATTTCGCGTGTAACCGTCCGTGCTAATATTCAGCGTTTGGTAGGTGGCGCCGGGGAAGAAACCATTATTGCCAGAGTTGGTGAAGGTATTGTCAGTGCTATTGGATCAGCAGAAACCTACGAAGACGTTCTTGAAAATCCAGATATTATTTCGCGAACGGTTCTTGACCGAGGTCTTGATTCTGGAACGGCTTACGATATTTTATCGATTGATATAGCTGATATCAACGTCGGGAGAAATATCGGTGCGGAGCTCAAAGCCGAACAAGCGGGAGCAGATATGCTGGTTGCTAAAGCAAAAGCTGAAGAGCGTCGCGCCATGGCCGTAGCACGTAAACAGGAAATGACCGCCAAAGTTCAAGAGATGCGAGCAAAGGTAGTTGAAGCAGAAGCAAAGGTGCCGCGCGCTCTTGCTTCTGCATTTCGTTCAGGCAACCTTAACGCTTAACATGACAAATTGAGAGGAATCATACGAAATGCCAACATTATTCCCAGTTTTAGCCGTTTTAGTTGTTCTGTTTTTTGTGATTATTTTTGCTTTTGTGCCAATTGGTTTGTGGATTAGTGCAATTTCTGCTGGAGTTCGGGTGCGTATATTTGGTGACTTGGTTGCCATGCGCTTACGCCGTGTTCCTCCCGGCCAGATTGTCACGCCTCAAATTGAAGCGACAAAAGCAGGTTTAAGCCTGTCGTTGGATAATTTAGANGCCCATTATCTTGCAGGTGGCCANGTTGCAAACGTTGTCTCAGCTCTGATAGCAGCAGAAAAGGCCAATATTGACCTTGATTTTGGTCGTGCAGCTGCAATAGACTTGGCTGGTCGTGATGTTTTAGAAGCAGTTCAGATGAGTGTAAATCCGGCCATTATCGATGTCCCTGCTGATCATGAAAATAAGAGAGGAATCACGGCCGTCGCTCGTGATGGGATTCAACTTATTGTCAAAGCCCGTATCACTGTACGAGCTAATATTGATCGGTTAGTTGGTGGTGCGACAGAAGAAACTATCATTGCCCGCGTTGGGCAGGGCATCATCACTACCATTGGGTCTGCTACGACTCATAAAGCTGTCCTTGAAAGTCCTGAGAGAATAACCAGGGAAGTCCTAGAAAAAGGGTTAGCAGCTGGTACAGCATTTGAAATTCTATCAATCGACATTGCTGACATTGATATTGGTGAGAATATTGGTGCTAAGTTACAAACCGATCAGGCAGAAGCCGAATTGAAAATTGCTCAAGCCATGGCTGAGGAAAAGCGCGCACTAGCAGCAGCCGAAGAGGAAGAGATGAAAGCNTTGGTAGAGGAACGTACTATTGAGTTGATCGCTGCGGACGCTGAAGTGCCGCTTTCAATTGCTGATGCTTTCGATTCAGAAAGAATGGGCGTAATGGACTATTACAATTTACGTAATGTTGTTGCTGACACAGAGATGCGTCAAGCAATCGCTTCCCCAGATCAGGAATCAACAGGATCAAGCCATTCAATCGGCATGTCGTAAACGGGGAAATACCCAAAGTTAATACTCTTAGTAAGTGATTTTCAGTTAACAGTTAAGTTAGAGGCATCCTAATGGNAGAGATTTTTCAAGTAATTGCGTTNATAGTCTTCGGGNTTTTCGTTCTAGCTCGCAGATTTGNTAAAAAGAAGAAACTTGCTGATCAGGACCAGGAGTCTCAAGATGGAGGTGGCATGAAACTGCCATCTTGGTTGGAGNAACTGGTCGAAGGTGACGAGATCCAAAANCCAGTACTTCCTCAGCAAGAACAAGCGCAAACGCCCCCTCCAGAAATGGAACAAANAGAGNNAGAACANCCTACTGNTTCTTCTAANCAACCAGAACCAGAAAAAGAACCTGCTTCGTCAGTACCGACGTCAACCCCTTCTACAGAACGAAAGGTTGCAGGCCTGCCCCTAAGTCCGAAAACATTTCGGCAAGCAATTATTCTATCTGAAATTCTCAAACCACCAAAATCAGTTCAGAAGTAGNTTCNATGGTGAGGTAAGAAGGTTTATAGAATGCTGGCCTTNATTGATTTAGAATNTGTATTAGANCTTGGTGTGGTTATTCTGCAACCTTTTACAATTTGAGCAATACAGTTACTCTGTTTCTCTGGGGTGATGTAACAGTAGTTGGTACTTCTGTAGCTCTCTTCTGATCAACCATGAGAAATTGGCAGCCTTCCGTTTATATTGAAGATGCGCTTTAAGCCATATTAGTGGCTGTCCAGAAAAATCTCGGGCGATTCTAGACTTGCGATCTTTCCCCTCCCTGCCCCTTTTNATCCTAATGTATTAGGGGTNAAAACCTGTTATGAGGTTCTGTAACACTAATNATTCTTCTTTTGATTCAGTTTAGTAGCTTGTGTGGATTTTTCTGGATTGATTGTCCTTGGATAGTGAACGGGAAATTAGTTGTAATAGTCAAAATTATAGAGGAACTTATGCTCATATGGCATATATATTTTTCGGGGTATCGGTGTTGTAGATTAGAAAGATTGCCATCTGTATGTCAAACTGATTGTTGTTGCCGATTTTGATCTTGACTTTTCTTGGAATATCATTCATATTGTCCAAGTTTGTTCAAAGTGAATGAGTGGAAAGCTTGAAGACAGCTATGATAAGTTTATTTGGTTCTTGCACCAGTCATGTTTGTTTTCTTTTGTAGCTCTGCTACTCATTGTCGGTTTTGTTATGTTTAGTAGCTGTGTTGCCTTCGATCATCCATTAGTTTTCTGTGGAATGGAGCCGAAAGATTTTGGGTAGAGAGGATGATTGGTAAAATATCTCTTAACTACANAAAAGGTAATCGGGAACAAACATGGGGTTTATGGAAGCTGTATTTAGAAAATATGGATTTGGCGGCTATTTGTTTGTTGCGTATACAGATGGCTTTAGGCATTTTTTGTCATGTTTACTTTGTTGGATTGGATGAGATATTATCAGCAAATTTATAATATAAATAGCAAAGGAATTAATTTATGTCTGAGAAGATTTATCGTGTTGGTATAATTGGTTGCGGAGGAATGGGTAGATCTCATGCAAATGCATGGAAGGATCATCCTCGTACTACAGTAGTGACGTGCAGTGATTTGTTCCCGGAGGCGGCTGAGAATTTCGCCGAATCCCAAGGATTAAAAAGTCATTACGGTGATTTTAACCAAATGCTTGAGAAAGAAAACCTTGATATTGTTTCAATTACGACTTGGCAGAGTGTTCGGGTAGAACCAACAGTAGCTGCTGCTGAGGCCGGTGTGGCGGGGGTCATCACTGAGAAACCAATGTCTGCCTCTTTGGGTGCAGCGGATGATATGATGGAAGCGTGCGATAAAAGTGGGACGAAACTGGTAGTTGGACACCAACGGAGATTCAGTCCCCAGAATAGTGAAGCTCGCCGCCTGATTCAAGAAGGTGCGATTGGACAACCNCAAACTATGTTAAGACGTGATGGGTTGGGGTTANTGAACCGTGGAACGCATGAAATCGATGAGATGCGTTATATTTTAGGAGACCCAGAACCACTTTGGNTNATNGGNCAAGTTTCGCGGAAAACTGACAAGTGGGAACGTCGAGTGAGATGTGAGGATCTCTGCTTTGGTGAGGTTTGCTTTGCAGGTGGTATACGCGGTATTTATGAGAGTGATTTGCCNGAGCCTGGTTTGAATGGTACTGCCGTTTATGGCGATGATGGACAACTTCGGCGTGGTTCTGATGGTACGATTGAATTGCTTAACAGCAGAGCCGCTGGCTGGCAACAAGTTAAGCCTCGACAAAGCGAACCCAACCAGTTTCAGGAGATGATCCAATGGTTAGATGGGGAAATCGAAGAGCATCGGAATGCTGGAGTTCACGGACGCACAACAATTGAAATATTGATGGCAATTTATGAGTCTTTGCGTATCCAAGGTGTGGTGAAATTNCCGCTAACAACTCGGGAAAACCCNCTTGATCTGATGGTCGAAGGTGGCTTGCTTCCAGTGCATCAAGAAGGCCGTTATGATATTCGNGCCCCATTCCCTGAACAGGAAAAGTAAGCGATCTGAATGTAGATAATAATGGCCGATGAAATTTGATTTCATCGGCCATTATTAATGCTTAAAATTATAGTAAATAGTATAGGATGGAAGCGATCAGCAGCAACTAGTGACCACCACCAACTTCACCTACTTGAACTTCGATTTCGTCTCGATTTCGTATACGCTCAATTATTCCATCGCGGATATCCACAATTCGGTCTGAGACATCAAGCATTTTCAAGTCGTGAGTTGCTGAAATGACAGTAACNTCTTTTTCAATATTCAGTGTCTTAACTAAGTCGATGATCTCNCGNCCNATTACCATATCCAAGTTTGCAGTTGGTTCATCTGCAAGAATAATGGATGGGTCATTTGCTAGGGCTCTAGCAATAGCAACACGCTGACGTTGACCGCCCGAGAGTTCATCGGGTCTATGATCAATCCGATCTCCAAGACCAACCTCACTAAGTAGTTGCTCACCTTTTTGCTTGCGTTCTTTAGCTGAGAGACCAGCAAAAATCATTGGTAGTGTAACATTTTCGAGGGCCGTCATCACGTGTAGCAAATTATAGCTCTGGAAGATGTAGCCGATTTTGTGGCATCGAAGCCAAGCAATTTGTGATTTGCTGAGTGTTGAAGTGTTTTGCCCATCGATGAATACNTCACCTCCAGTNGGTTGATCTAAAGCACCAATCATATTAAAGAGAGTTGATTTTCCAGATCCGGATGGNCCCATCAGTGAGATGTATTCCCCCCGNGTGATTTCAAGATCAATNCCATTCAGAGCCCGAACGATNTTAGATCCCATTCTATATTCTTTGACAACCTTTTCCGATTTGACAACGATGTTATTATCGAGGTTACTTGACTTCATCCAAGAATAGCTCCTTTTACACTTCAACTCTCATTGCTTCTGCAGGTGGTAGTTTGGCAGCACGCCATGATGGGAATGCTGCTCCAATAACAGCTANGAACGTACCAATCAGACAGCAGATAAAGCAAATCGTTAGAATACGTAACAAAGGGAAGTCCCAAACTAAATTCCACCCGTGACTTCGTAATCCCATCAGTATTGACACAGCAACACCGATTAGTGCTCCGATTAGTGCGCCCACAAACCCTTGAAATGCTGATTCCAACAGAAACAGCCTTACAACAAATCCATCTAATGCACCAAGACATTTCATAGTACCAATCTCACGGAATCTCTCTGTGACTGACATCAACATTGCATTAGCAATACCAACAACGCAGACAATGAGTGACATGGAAACCAACCACAGTTGTTTTGTTGTTACTTTTCCCTCTTTTTCTTCTTCATCACCCAAAATTATTTCCTGTCCTTGACCACTCCCNTTTTTAATTTCGGAATCCACTTCGGCTGTTGTCCAAACTGATACTAGAAATGCAATGCCTAGTGTGATTCCTGCAGTAGTGATGATTGATCGATAAAATCGTATCATCAGACTTTGGAAGCTAATTCTCACTGATTCTGCAAATGGGAGTTCGATTTGTTGCCGAACAGCCCCTTGGCGTTGTTCTGTCAAGTTTCTCCTCCTAATTGGAATAGTGGCATTTTATCACGAAGTTGAAATAATGTCAATTCTCAATCTTCGTATGGATTGGGCTAGCGTGTCATAGCATTATTTATGACGTTAGAGTAACGAGAGATTACTGATAGGTGGGATAACTAAGTTGAGTTTTCTCTTGGTAAGCAATTTCTCTGCTAGATATTTGATTGATTGTTGTAATGGTTTTTCGTTTACTTTAAATTTTTGCTATAATAGTGGTGTCTGTAGATAATGTTTTGGTATATCATCCATTTGTAAGTGTGACATTGCACCTTTAAATCTATGTAATATATGGGACAGAATGGATTGGTGGTTTGTTAGTAGAATTGATGATATTGGTTGGAGCTGATAACGGTGAGTGCAACTTTAACCGGAAGCAATACAGTATCTGTATACGCAGTATGGAATGTATTTCTTGGATGGATCCAGAAAAGTTTTTAAATGTTCTAGAGATGGAGTTTAGGATGTCTTATTTCTATGTCTATCCGTAATATGATAAGCCGATGAAATAATAAAGATTTAGTAAAGGGAACATTATGTCATTCAAAATGAGCTATTGTGCCTTAAGATGGAAAAATCCAGATCTAGAGCCTGCATTGGAAGAGTTGAAAGCTGCTGGTTGGGATGGCTGGGAAGGTCGTTTGCCTTTAGACTGGTTGGGAGCGCCAAACCGACTGAGAAAAATCTGTAAAAATACGGATATGCCTATGGTTGTTTTTACTGCTGCTGGTTCTCCGGACAACCAAGATTGGGAAAACGTGGAACGCAATAAACGGCGTATGGAGTATGCCGCTGAAGTAGGGGTAGATTGTTTCATGTTTATGAATGGTTCCAAACCGCAAGGTGGAGCTAGCAAAGCAGATATTACAGCAGCAGCTGAAGGAGCAGAAAAATGGGCTGACTACGCCGCGCAGTTTGGCTTGGAACTTAGTTATCATATTCATACCAATTGTTTGGTTGACTCAGTTGAGGATTGGCAACTCTACATGAGCTTGCTTGACAAGGCGAAATTATGTATTGATGTTTCNCATTCACAGTTATGGGGTTATGATCCAGTTGAGTCGATTAAGGATTTTCGTCAACAGTTAAATTATATTCACTTACAAGATTATTCCTCAACTTCTCGTGATGAGGATGGTGCGTATTTGCCTGTTTGGGTGGATGTTGGTGCAGGGGAGAGCTTGGACTTTTCCGGTATTATGAGTGCCTTGGAAGAAATCAGTTATGGGCGTTGGGTTACATGTTGCCCTGGTCAGCCAATTCCAGGTATGGAAGATGTTATAAGTGAAGTGAGGCGAAGTAAGGATATGCGCGCTTATTTAAGAAGTTTAGGTTACTGACAGCTGTACTTGCGATCCAAGGTTGTTTCATTAAAGACAAAACATTTTGTGTGGATTAATTCCTGCCTAATAGTTGTAAGACTGCATTAGCTGCGATCTCCGAATCTCTCAGTGGTTCAATTACCATTTTTTGCTTTAACAGAGATAAGATAGTTGTTTTGATTTCTGTAATTTGAACCCATTTAATATGTTCCATCTGCTCCATTTCGCTATATACTAGGTCTTGTTTTGGACTTTTCGATATCCTACGGGTTACTCCGAGGATTACTAATTTTCTTCCACTACTTGCTGCTTCACAGACCATAGAGAAACTATCTTCTGTGACAATCAGTAGATCTGAAAGCGAAAATATATCTGTGACTGTGTATTTGTTCTGACGATCAGCTAGAACACAAATTGGGCAGACTAGTGTATCTAACATGTCTTTGGCGATGAGGTTGTTGATGGTTGATGGCGTCCTACGCGAAGTTGCTAACAAAATTTTCAGGTCAAATTCTTGACTCAATGTACGCAATATGTATAACANNTTAGTAATAGTCTGTGGACAAATTGTATGATACCGATCANCTCCGCCAATCAGCAGGCCAATGGTGANTGAGGAANAGATATTGATATTTCTTCTTANTNTNTCTGCNTGNTCTTTAAGTTTCTCTGGTGAAATNCGGTTNGGGCCGCCAGTTGTTTGACAAAGATTCGGTTTTTTCTGCTTGGGCCAACTTGTTTGTGGAAGAATCGCCAAGTCAAAAANATCGGTTCCAACTGGTGAGGGNTGTCGACACGTTACTGTCTGAGCNTTGAGNAGCTGTCCCAGTAATAAATTGANAGNAGCNACAGAGGATCCNGTTGATATTATGGCATCTGTGTGTTGAATTGAGGCGATCTCGCTCAAGGTTTTCGAAGANANTGTTAACTTGAGGCAAAATCGTATGATTTTTTTTGGCAGNAANTATCTACCGAAGATGCAAGTTGCNATGCGTAANAAATTGTCGTGTNATTTTCNTCGGTAAGCAACATTGATTANGTGGTATTGACAGTTATCNATACGCTCAACNACGCCTAGTGATTGATTNTAGTGTCCTGGTTTCTGATCACTGAGGATAAGAATATAAATCACTTTTCTGTTNTTCATTAATTTATTTAGTAGGAGTGGCTTAACCNGAATANAATCCTGTNTTTACCTTTTTNCTTGCTTATTTGGTCTTGATTATTCTAGCAGATTGATCCGGTGACAACGAGGATAAATATAGATATCNTAAAATTGAATCANATTTTCACCGCNTTAGGTTATGGTATGAGNTCANTGGATGTGTTTTTTCTCAGTTAACATAAANANTTAGCAGTATTNTGGATTAAAAATCAGGAAGATTTTTGCTGAANTTTGCAATAGAGATATAAGGGATGTAATTTTTTTACCTGANAACCGGATATCCATTATGAGTTATAACTAGNCATGGTTCCAAGNCTGATCGGTTTTGATTTCATCTTNAACTTATTTATTTGCAACTAGTAGTTTATGNCTATAAAAATTTTGATCCGAAANTGGNAATTNAAAGATGACCTCAAAGAACACGAGAGAATTGGTCNAAGAAACTTCCTAAGNATATCGGNTTTTGCTGGAGTTACTAATGAGTTCAACGNCAGTTTACGCTGTTGATTCAAATCCTAAATTACGCTTTGGCATAGTGACTGATNCCCATTATGCGGATATTGATACCAAAATNGGNCGTTATTATCGTCAATCTCTGGCTAAAATGGAGGAGTGTGTGAATTTAATGAAGCNACAGCANGTTGATTTCCTGATAGAACTGGGNGATTTGAAGGATCAAGATGANGAACCNAGTGANNANCTNACAATTTCTTACTTACGNGCCATTGAGAGTATTTTNCAGAATGGTGCAGNGAGAACTTATCATGTTCTAGGNAACCATGATGTCGACAGCATTTCAAAGTCGCAATTCTTGTCTGTTACNACTAATACCGGCATTCCATCACAAGANACATTTTATACATACTGTCTAGGNGGTTTGCAGTTTATGGTGTTAGACGCTAACTATCGAGCNGANGGTGAGGAATACGATCATGGAAACTTTGATTGGGTNGATACCAATATTCCTACNAGTCAACTNGATTGGCTAAGNCAAAAGTTGCACGCGAGNCCTTTTCCTAGCGTNGTTTTCGTCCANCAACTGTTGGATGGTGAAGGGAGTCATTACATAAATAACGCCGTAGAAGTTAGNNAGATATTGGAGGACTCNGGAAAAGTGTTGGCGGTTTTTCAAGGACACCAGCACGATGGACAGTATANTCTCATTAACGGGATTCATTACTANACACTTCCNGCNGTTGTTGAGGGNNCAGGNCAGAAGAATANNGCNTATGCTATTGTTGAAATACATCGTGACAATAGTATTNCAGTNNTTGGNTANCATAAAGCNNNCAGCANGNTGTTNTGNCAGTAATAACCTCGGAAATTTAGGTTATTGGGATATCTATTATGGNTTATTTANNNTAGNCNGTTTNGCGATTTAGTTTCANGATTTAGAANGTGGCTNGTNATCATTTAAACAGCNACTATAGCTCNTAACTCNATTGCNTGTTCGTATATGTATGTAANNATGGNTAAGTGGATNAACCGANCAATGCTCGGTNGACTGCTACCTTTTCTTCTTTCGATANNGATTCGAGTTCGTANTGNTCATCGGANATTTGATTCCGGTACTCTTCCANAGGATACCCTNCCTTACCTGTTTCNTTGAAATAAACNCTAAGTTGGTATCGNTGAAAGATGTTCATNCGNGGATAATCNNCAGTCCATGGNCTGGCATCGTGCAACAGATTAGTAGAAAAGNCGATNACNTCTCCNGCNTGAAGGGGGATNGTAANTGATGTTGGTGGATCNTGTTTGACTGGTAAATTTTCTGGTGTCTGAAATGAAGATTTGTGGCTTCCNGGNACNACACAGAAACCGGTGTTGGCGGGAACATCTGNCAGCGCGANCCANGTAGCAATGTGNCTACAGTAAATCTTACCGTTGCCCGCTTGGTAATCATTGTGTGGATTACGAAAGTCTGGAGGAAACTTAAACCCACTATCATCACGGTGGAAGGATCCTTTCGCTTGATCATCTTTGGTCATCATGGTGAAATTATAGTGAAACAATCGTGGTGAGTGCATAGTCAAACCAGCNACAACCCGCAGTATATTAGTATCCATGGCGAGATCCTGAAAGATTCTATGACCGTACTGGATATTATTAATATGCGTTTTACATGGTTCCTNACGTCCTCTGGTTACTGGCGGTGGTAGGTCCGATTCATCCATTTTCAGCCAGTTCTGTATAATATTAAGCATTTGTTTTAAGCTTTCAGATGTTATGATGCCTTTCAAGACTAGAAACCCGTGTAGATCAAAATACCATTTTTCCTCTTCTGTCAAAGTAGATTTAGTCACCTCTGCAACTTCCTTTCTTTTTTAACTTTTACTAATGTTTGTTGTCTTANCTGAGTAAGATAAAGAGACATGTTTCACCTTGTANGTTTCGTTCATTTGAAATTGATCAAAATATGATAACTTCAGTCCTACATTNGATTCTGGATGTTGGCATCAAAAGGCCACACATTGAGCGCCAAAAAGAATCCTGTTTCGTCTCTGCCTATTCTCATTTTTTGCCTAAGGTATGGAGGACTTCGTTGGAAAATAATGTCTTGAACTTTATCCATTTCTTTCTCTGTTACGGGGCGGGGTTGGTAGTTTGAGAGACGATTATCACTGAAGATAGGATACAATACCAGTTCAAGTGCCAGCCCGTTTTTTTGGTGAGAGACGTTTAACCTAGCAGTTAGGCTGAACGGATCTGCTTTCCTTTTTTGGTAGCGCCCTGACGAGTTGAAGACAAAGTTACCTAGATTGTAAAGGATCCAATGCCCGTGGTAGTTTTCAATTTCCTGTAATATATGAGCTCCGTGTCCAATGACAAGATCCGCTCCAGCATCGATAAGAGTGTGGGCTAATTTGGTCTGTTTTCTGGTTTTGAAGCTATAGTCCTTCCCCCAATGTGGATANGCGACAATAAACGCTTCGGCATTCGATTGCCGGATTTGTCCAAGTTGATCAATTGCTTCCCGTGGTTTCCACTTGTTTACACCACCTATGTTTTCTGTGGCGTAATAGTTATATCTCGTGTTGTAATGGTTTCTATGTTCAAACCCTGCGNTTACAATAAGTTGAAACGTCTTTTGGCCGATTGCAAATTTTTTGNATATTGGTTGTGAGGCTTGAGACGCGTTCAACCCGGCTCCGAACCATTGGATTTGGTGTTTGCCCAGAACAGCCATCGTTTGCTGCAACCCTTTTAATCCATAATCCATTGTGTGATTATTGGCCAAGGAGACACAGTGAATATTATATTTTTTCAGNGTTTTTGGTGTCTTGCGTATATCTGCCCAATGAATATACTTTTTTTCCCTATCCAATGGAGAAGTTAGCAAATTAGTGATAGGGGTTTCAAGGTTGGCGATGACAAAATCTGTTTGTTTTAGTAAAGGTACAAGTTTTTCCAAGAAAAAATCGTACTGTCGGTTTTCAAAGAAGTTNCTGNCATGATAATTCTCGCCGAAACTAGTATCCCCNACGAAAAGAACATCAATAGCTTTATTCGTTAATAAGTTTTCCTCNGGAATCAAATGGGNTTGGTTNACAGACCAATAGTCATNATAATGGGGTTCAGAAACTGGCTGGGATGAAAACAGCCAGTACCNAAGNNCNGGTACAATTATTATAGTTAGGATANTAGAGATGATNGTCAGCTTTTTCATTGTTCTTTAATTNATTTCGGTTTGATNTCATGTTGATGTAAATTGGGGGAGATTTATTGGGAGATTGGTAAATACTTTCTTATCCATTTTTGATACTTGTTGAATGAGCGGTTTAAATTCCATAGCTCCTAAAATATCGTTTTCAATATCTATGCCAGGTGCAGTTTCTTTGAGGACAACATTACCATCAATTAACTGAAAGACTGCCCGCTCGGTAATGAAAAGAACTTCCTGTCCAGNTGCGCTGGCATATTTCCCGCTGAATGTGATCTGTTCTACTAGGTTTACGAATTTTGCCNCCTTACCTTCTTTTAGTATTTTTAGTGCGCCATCTTGGATTTCGAGCTTTGGTTTAACAGAAAGAGTGCCACAAAAAACCACCTTTTTGGNATTTTGCGAGATATCAATGAATCCACCACAACCAGGAATCCGATTGCCAAACTTGCTGACATTGACATTTCCATGTTGGTCGACTTGTGCGTGGGAGAGAAAGGCTATGTCGATACCACTGCCCTGATAAGAATCAAATTGGTAAGGTTGGTCTAAGATTGCAGNTGGGTAGTACATAGCGCCCGAATCTAGACCGCCAGCNGGAATGCCTCCTAAACTTCCNTGTTCGATNCTTANGGTGATTTGATCTGCCACNCCNCTCTCTTCGGCNATTTGGCCNACACCAAAGGGCATNCCNAATCCCAGATTGACCACNGCATTGGGATAGAGTTCTAAGGCTGCACGTTTAACAATCACTTTGCGTTCATCGAAGGGTAGGTTCTCCATACTTAGCGACCCGTCTTGTTTTTCGCCGCAGAGGGTAGGATCATAGTCAATTTGGTATGTTTGTTTCTGTGCAGGGTCAATGACAAGCGCATCAACAAATATACCGGGAATCTTAACCAGACGCGGATTGATCTGACCTTTATCAACTATTCTTTTGACTTGAGCGATGACTGTTCCTCCAGAGTTCTTTGCTGCTTGTGCGATTGATAACATCTCAAAATAGGCAACCTCGTCTTCCATAGAGATGTTGCCATCGGTGTCAGCCGTGGTACCGCGAATAAAAGCCGCGTTGACGGGGAAACTGTGGTATAATAAATATTCTTGCCCGCGAAGTTTAACAACTTCTACCAGGTCTTCTTGTGTCAGTGAGTTCAGTTTCCCTCCTTCAATTCGGGGGTCAGCGAAAGTAT
>PBXZ01000023.1:0-28283 GCA_002729415.1 Candidatus Poribacteria bacterium
CGTGTTACCGATAACTTAGGGTGGTCGATGACATTGGGAATCAGCAGTTAATCCCATTGATGCAGTTTTATGCCTCCCAGATCAAAATTTGGCAGATAAAACTGTAGTCATTGCCATTGTTGATCTGGAATATCAGTGTTATAATTCTTCTGTTCAATGATCGATTCGGTTTTTTGCCCATGAAACGCTATACGGAGATTATTAAACTATTTCAATTCCCTCTTTAATGCTCAAATACGGTCTTGATATGGTGAACGGCTTCTGAATTAACGTATCATTTAAATCAAGGACGTTAATCTGTTGGAAAGTGACACTTTGAAATCATTCTGAATTTTAACTTTCTTTTTTCAGTTCAGCCAGAGCTTTAGATAATATGCTCAGGGATGTTATGTGTTGGTCCTGGGAGTCATTGAATAATGTGTATCTCAGAAAAATTATAGGCACGTTTTGTCGCTGTTTAATCCTTGCCACAATTTTGAGCCGAGCGGTGTTTACTCAAGTTGCCAAGCAAACAGGTTTTAGTTTTACGGGCATTCCATCAGCTACAATTCTGACGAGGAAACTGGATATGGGGTAAATGGTGCTTTATGCAACCATTCAACAGGTGAGTATAAACCATATTTCTGGGCAGTTGAATCTGAGATTTACCAGACAACTAGAGGCCCTAGCTCGTATTTCATTTTCTTTGACTCCCCTTACATAATAGTTAATCATAGATTGACTGTGGATTTGCGATATAAATAGCCTCCGAATAGGTTTCCGCGACCTACATCTAGCCAAAAGGGGAGGACTTCGGTTAATATGGAATGAGAATTTTGTTATTGCTCTTGATGTGGGAAATTCTGTTATCAAATACGACAAACAGGACTCTAAGGAAACAGGAGTTTATTTGGGTCTGGGTTATCTATACTGAGCCAATTNTCTGGGAGGAAACTACATAATGCTAAGAAAACATGTGTCTGCTTTGATTGTAGCTTTATTTTTTTGTGGNAATCATCTTTACGGGCAAGAAACTGCTNAGGNNCTGATNAAGAAAGGAGATCAATACCACGGAGCTGGAAAATTGCAAGCGTCACTCGAGACTTTTCTAANGGCCAATGAGATCAGTCCNGAAAATTCGGAAATCATTTGGCGANTAGCACGCGCTTATTCCANTTTGGGNGACGAAGAGAANTCTCAGNATAATANGGAAAAAGCNAGAGGACTCTATCAAAAAGCTGAGAAATACGCACGGAATGGCGTTAAAATCAATCCCAACCATAGTTTTTGCCATACTTATATTGGGGTTGCTGTTGGGAATATAGCTTTAACAGAAAGTAGTAAAAAGAAGGTTCAGCTTTCCGTTGTAGTAAAAAATGAAGTCATGAAAGCAATCGAGCTTGACGATAAAAATGATACCGCACACCATCTCTTAGCACGTTGGCATCGAGGTGTAGCTAACCTATCATGGATTGAGCGGGGATTTGCTAAAATATTTTATGGAGGACTACCTTCAGCCTCACATGAAGAAGCCATCGAACATTTCAAGGAAGCGGTAAAAATTCTACCTACCTACATCAACCACCATCTTGAGCTTGCCAGAACATATCAAGAGATAAAAAAATGGGAGCTTGCAATGGACGAGTTAAATATTATTGAAGAGCTTGAAGCTAAAAGCGATAAAGACCGCAGGTACAAAAACGAAGCAAATCAACTTCGCATAATAGTGGAGAAAAAACTCAAGTAAATACTTGGAGGAAACATGAATGACTTTGCCTTTACCGGAGGACGACCGGATCCAGATACTTTTCCAACTGAAAAATTAATCGAGGCTAGTGCCAAAGCGTTACAAAATCTTGGAGGTAACCTCGTTAATTATCCAGGGGATAATGGTTATCAGGGTTTGCGAGAAGTATGCTCACTTCGATTTGAGCGTCGAGAGGGCGTACCATTGCCTATAGATCAGATATCAATTACATCAGGATCTATGCAATCGCTCGATCTTATTCTACGCAATCTTCTCGAACCTGGTGATATTGTGCTAACTGAAGAGTTAGTATATAGCGGAACACTGGGGCTTTTACGTCACCTCAAAACTAATATTGTTGGTGTCCCTCTCGACTATGTTGAGGGACTTGATCCCGACGCGCTGGAAGAGATTCTCATTGATTTTCAGGGCAAAAATATAAAACCAAAGCTAATTTATGTTACACCGAACCACCAGAATCCAACGGGAGCGATCTTAACGCTTGAACGCCGAAAACGCTTGATTGAATTAGCAGAAACCTTTGATCTATTTATTGTTGAAGACGATTGTTACGGTGATATTGATTTTACACCAGAACCGATTCCCAACAGCTTATTCACACTTGATCAATCTAACCGTGTTATATACGTAGCAACTTTCTCAAAAATATTGGGTGCAGGCGTCAGGCTTGGTTATTTTGTCGCCAGGGCGCCATATGATAAAATCATCTCTAATGACCGATGGGATCTTGGAACTAGCGCTTTATCAAGCGCTATTGTGGCAGAATTCTTCCGTGATAACCTTGATCAGCATCTNGAAATAACGAACGCGGTTGTTGGTGCCAANTGTCGAGCTGTCACCAAAACGCTTGAGGAACATGTCAGTGATATTTGCACATGGACNAAACCNCGCGGTGGNCTCTTCCTGTGGGTTGATCTGCCTGAACAAACCGACATGCAGAAAATGCAAACTCTTGCGGCAGAAAAAGGCGTCCATTTCAGTACGGGAAATGCCTTCCATGCAACAGGTAAACCGATCAAAGCAATCCGTATTGCCTATGCTTATTGTCCCTTGGATTATGTGGCTGATGGTATCCGACATCTCTGCCATGCTATTCGTGCGGCGCAAAACTAAATCATGAATATTCTTCTGCCAAGTTAAACAAGAGAGGNAACTTTTGAGAAATGTAATCTTGATCTCACTCGATACGCTNCGGGCATCAAGCATGAGTTGTTATGGCCACAAAAACTTGACAACTCCACATCTNGATCGGCTAACATCCAATGCTGCTCTATTTGAAACGTGTATTAGTCCGCATATTCCAACCCATCCTGCTCATACTACTATGCTAACGGGCAAAGATGTACTGACACACCAGATCATCACTCAAGGTGGGAGTCTTAATCTTGATTTAAGCATAAAGACAATTGCAGAGTTGCTTAATGAATTTGGCTATTCTACTGTTGCTGCTGATAATCTTGGAAGATGGTTTAATCGTGGATTTGCAGAAGAACATTACCAAGGATACAGGTGGGAAACNAAATANCGTAATGCACGAAAAGCTGAAGCTGTCAATAATACCGCCATGAAAATGATTGATCTCGCAGTAGCGCAGAATCAACCTTTCTTCGCTTTTCTGCATTATTGGGATCCACACACCCCTTACTTACCTCCTTTGCCATTCGAACGCATGTTTTATACAGGAGATGAATGTGATCCAAATAACCGCAGTATGGATCCTGTGTACGATTGTGAACCGTTCAAATATTACTTTATGCAGTGGATGTGTAAACCGGACCCNANTGATCCTGATAACATNCAGAAAAAACGTCTTTGGACTGATATCCACTACGTCAATTCCCAGTATGATGCTTCAATCGCTTACATGGATGCTTGNTTGTCAACACTCTTTCAATACCTTGANAACCAGAGAATTCTTGAAGATACATTATTGATCATAACAGCAGATCATGGGGAGGAACTTGACGAGCATCAACTGTGGTACGATCANCACGGTTTGTATCGAACTAATTGTCACGTACCACTAATTGTTCACTGTCCGGATGCTATCCAGCCTCAACGTTTGAATGGAATTGTTACTCTCAAGGACATTGTTCCTACGATTTTAGACTATACTGGAAAATCCGACCTCATAGAACGCGAAAAAATAGAGGGCAAAAGCCTTCGGACAATAATTGAGAGTAATAGTCATCAGGGGACAACAGGTGCTGTCTATCTAACTGAATGTGGCTGGATGAAAAAACGAGGGTGGCAGACATCATCTTGGAAACTCATCTTGGAGACAGGGGATACACCTGAAGTTTACAATACACCGGATATTGAACTCTACAATTTGGATGATGATCCTGAAGAANTTTACAATTTAGCTGAAGACAGTCCTCAGAAGGTGAAAGAGCTAAAGGCAGAAATGGAAGATTTCCTCGNACAACGCTTGGCTAATACCGGTTTGCCAGACCCAACTATACAGCAGGACATCACCATGCGTCGTCTTGGCAACAAGGAACTGGCCGCACCACGGAATTTAAACTCTTAACAAAATATGAGGNGAGTAGGTAATGTTAAAAAATATTCCTGAAGTTATATCACCAGATCTCATGCACGCNGNCATGAGCATGGGACACGGGGATGAGATAGTGTTGGCCGACGGCAATTTTCCAGCTGCTAGCAATGCCAAACGCCTGATTCGTGCTGATGGCCTTGACGTGTGTACTTTATTGGAAGCTATTATGCAATTTTTCCCAATTGATACTTTTGTAGAAGATCACGCAGTTGTCATGGCAACCGTTGCATCGGGAGAACCAGACCCGCCAATCTGGGAGGAATTCAGCCAAATCCTAACAGTAGAAGAAGAACAGATCAAACTAACGCCGATTGAACGCCACGCATTCTATGCCCGTGCCAGAAATGCTTATGCTGTGGTCGCGACTAGCGAAACTGCACTTTATGCAAACCTAATTTTAAAGAAAGGTGTAGTCTTAAACCATCAATAGACAACCGCACTCGTGCCTAAAAACAGAGAATTAACCCAAGATACAGTTGCTCAGGTATATACCACAACGTGTGAATCCTTCAAGTCGCCGATTACCACTAAAGACAGCGTCTTCGTGTTCAATAACAACGGATTCGTCAAAACCATGTTCGTGTACTAGAGCAAAAAATTGCGGCCAATTGAAGTCAGCGAAACCCGGCAATCGATATCGCCACCAACCGCCGCGACGAAATACACCAACCCGTTTTAAACGGTCTTCAAAAATCTCGGTGTCCTTGGCGTGTAGAATATTAACCCGATCCGAGAATTCTTCGAACGCCTCGAATGAATCAATTCCTTGCCAGATAAGATGGGATGGGTCGAATTCTAAACCAATTGCTTTCGATGGTACGGCATCAAACATTAATCCCCATGCTTCAGGGGTAACCGAGAGATTTCCTCCGTCACTGAATGGTCCTCCGCCACCTGGCCAGTTTTCAAAGCCGATTAATACTCCTTTTGCTTCGGCCAAATTACCGATTGGAGTGTAAACCTCTTTATAGCAGGCAACATTATCTTCAAGACTAACGCTTGGATCATATCCCATTGGCCCAGCACCTGCCAGAACAACATTGTCTCCCATTGCCTGACAGACATCAAAAATCTTGCTGAAATGATCCAGATACGCTGGCAGTTCTGCTGACGGTGTACGGATTGAGGGCCAGTTGGTTAGAAAAGACGAAATGCTCAATCCATTCGTATTCAGTAACTTCAGGGCAGATTCCCGAGCGGTGTGTGCTTCATCTGTATCTCCCACCCATTCAGCCGGAGGCCCCGAAAATTCCAAGCATTCAAAATTCGGATCGTCCCCAGCGAATTGTACAATCTCTTCTGAGTAAGGGGTCAAAAACCCTAATTTCATGATGTTATTCCTTTCAAATAAATAGATATAAAAATGATCTTATGGCACCAAATTTTTCCAACTCGTCAGCTTAGAAAGATTGTGTGATTTGCATCAAGGCCAATCGACCAATCTCCGGCATACCAACAAACTCCTTGTGCTGATTATTCAGAAGATTTTGTATGGTCAACGAAAACCTGGGAGGCGTTGACAGGAACGCAGGCAAATCGTAAGCAAAATTCACATCAATGAGTTGATATGGATCAACTTCTCCGATGTAAACGCCGGAATTAACCGGAAATCCAGCTATGTAACGGAACTGCAGTTGCGAACTCAATCCCAGATCAGCATTAATATACTTCACACCCAGCCCAAACTTGTTTTTGGGTGCATTCAATGGAATCGTTTTTCCATCCGATTCCGATTCAAATTCGTCGTCGCTCACAAATGAGATATTCCCGTTTAAGATAATATTTTCAGTCAGGAAAAAATCGAGTCGTGCATCAGCACCATAAAGCGAAATATCACCGTAGTTCCGGTAGGTCAGCATAATCGCATTTGGATCATGCACACCTTCTGGGGTAACCGTACCGAATGGAATGAATGCTGCCCCGTTTTGGTCTGTTCCGTTCNCAAATAGNAGAGCTAATTCATCATGGGCTGTTCCATTNCCAAATTTTTGAACGGGAGTGTCTGGAAACAGATCCTTCATNGCAAGAGGAGTACCATCCTNTTTCTCACCGATAACGAGATCTGGGTCATCCAATGCCATTACCACTTGGGCTAACNGGGCATTTTCCGGCTTGGCTAANGCGGCTCCAATTTGCTTCATCAGCGCCCCAATTAGAACTTGCGGTTCAAGAAAAACGTTGGGCGTTTCAACCACCAATGGCCCAACAAAGTTTCTCATTTTGGTCTGATAGATGTCCACACTCAGTGCCAGTCTATTGGCCAGAACCCCTTTATAACCTAATTCCGTAGTCTGGGTTGTCGTTGGCTTAATCGGTTCAACATCAGTCGGATTGACAGCATCTTCAAAACCTTGCGTGGTCGGATTTAAAGTCCACATCACATTTTTTAAACCACCTAGCTGTTCCGGAATAGCTGATTGGAAAGCTTGAGATAAGGCACTGACCTGCAACTTAACAATCGCATCAGGCANACCTTGAGNCTTAANTTGACCTTCAACAAGACCTGNAANCNTTGGNAGNANCNCNTTCATTACNGCNNNTCTNCCAACTCCCCACATGACNTTNGTCATTATTGGGTCATTCATGTCGAAATAGGTATCAGGTTCCTTTTTTAACATAGCCGCATAGGGTGAACGGAACTTTGGTGGGCCTGCACCACTAGATTGGAATTTAAACCCGTCTTTTGTTCCTTGTGCGCGAACATCGATCTTTGGATTAAATCCCAAGGCGGGCTCTAACGTTCCTCCAATTCCACCCAGATCCTCCAGCACCACAAGATCCAGGAAAATGGTATTGGAAGTAGGAGTGCTAAAAGCACGATTATAGGTGGCCCGCAAATTATGGTTGATTGCTGGNGTATAAACCAGTGCNGCACGAGGTGATAAAACGAGGTCTTCCAAATAGCTATGCTGATCCATACGAGCAGCAGCCACAAATTTCAGGTTGGCTGGCAAGTTGGTTTCAGATTGCAGATATACGCCAATCTCATTAATATTATCATCGTCTTCATTGATTCCGGTGATGGTTCCCTCTGTATCTGGTCTTGTCAGTAATAGATCCAAGCCGTAGGTAAATCGCTGGTCACCGCCGATAGACAGACCATGCTGNANCTGACCNACAAAAAGCTTCGATTTGTCGACAATCGGATTACCTGTTCGCAAGAGAAAAGTGTCGCCAGCATCACTCTGATTGATAAAAACTTGAGCAAACAGNTCCTTGTAGTTCAGGCGGCCCTGAGCGTAGCTATAAGTCCACCCTTTGCCTTGTCCTGAACCGATTCCGGTAAGCTCAATCTGATTAATGCGCGAGAACCCACTGCTCAAGATTGCCTTTAGTTCATCCGTAACATTAAAGTCAAGCCGCGCTTCACCTGTCAAACGATCAACGTTGAAATCACGTGTTTTGCCAGAGCTTTTGAGATATGCTTCCTCCGCTGGATCTTCAGATTCCCAGTCATTACCACGGTAATACTGGCCTGAAATTTTGTAGCCAATGCGGTCATCAAAACTGCCTGCGTGTCGCAAAGCCCCAGTCAGAACACTACGCTCACCCGATCCAAGCGTAACTGTAGTCCCTTCCGAACCGAACGGTGATTTGGTCAGAATGTGCATCACCCCATTAGCACTGTTGGGACCATATAAAGCCGAGCCTGGGCCGGACACGACCTCAATGCGTTCAATATCCAAGTTTGAAGTCGGGATCAGACTGTAAGTATTAGAGCGAAGTGAAGGAACACGAGCTATACGATTGTCTACAAGAGAAAGTAAAGAACCGGAAAAGATGTTATTAAACCCTCGAACCACCACATTGGATTGGGTCAGGCCGGAAGTCACCACGTCAACTACCGGTATCGCTTTCAGGTGATCCGTGACTGTACCGGCTACCTTGTCCCGCACTACAGAACTATCAAGGATCGAAACCGCAGCGGGTGCTTCAAGCACTTTTTCTGGTTTTCGCGAAGCGGTTACAGAGATCTCTTCCAGGTCAAAACTGGTTTTGGCTTTATCATCCGTCTCGATGACCTCCTCGCTATCTTCAACAGTAGCATCTGTATCAGACGATTCTGCCGAAAAGGTTTCTGTAGCGACAAATAGAAAAAAAACTGCNATCAATAGNANAAAAACACCAAATCGATTCATCAGCTAAACCTCTCTTTAATTTTTATTTAAGTTTCCTTTGATTATTTAAGATCTTTATCTCTCCCCGTTTTTCAAATTGANAANNTGAACTCAATTACTTTCCACTGNANTCATTTCTCCNGATTGNTAACGCNCCCAATANNCCCTNACTTTTTNTAGAACNTTGGGGGCNAGGAAGATACTACCCACGATGTTGGGAAAGGCCATACTAAAGATCATAGCATCCGAAAAATCNAANACATCACTCAATTTACTGACAGCCCCNACAACAATAAAAATAACGAAAATAATTCTAAACAAGACAACTGTTTTGAGACCATATCCTTCCTCCCCAATATGATCTAGCAAGTAGATCCATCCTCTTTCTCCGTAGTAACACCAAGAAATCATGGTTGAATAGGCAAAGAGTCCTATACAAAGCGTCAGAATATATGGGAACCAGCCAATAACACTTCCAAACGCTTCTGTTGTCAGGGTAACACCAGCCGACTGAGAGATGCTGGGATCGTTCCAAGTACCTGTGATGATGACTACCATGGCAGTCATGAAACAGACTATAATAGTGTCAATGAAAGGACCTATCATACCTACGATACCTTCCCGAACAGGTTCTTCTGTCTTAGCTGCCGCATGAGCAATAGCGGCACTACCAAGTCCAGCCTCGTTGGAAAAGGCGGCACGCCTCACTCCCATAATGAGCACACCGAAGAAACCTCCATAGTAAGCATTCTTAGTGAACGCCATAGTAAAAATCAGACGGATCGTTTCAGGAATCTGACTAATATGAGTCAGGATAATGAAGATTGAAGCTAAAACATAAATACCACACATAAAAGGAACGATCTTGGAAGTAGCGGCTCCAATACGTTTGATTCCTCCGATAATTACAACGCCAACTCCAATTGCCAGTGTAATTCCAATTACCCAGTTCCAAGTTCCAGTGTCAGAAATTTCAAAAGTGCTTGCAAATGCCTCGGCCGTTTGATTGGCCTGAAACATGTTTCCTCCACCAATCGCTCCACCCATAATCATCAGTGCATACATAACCGCTAGTACTTTGCCTAAAACTTTTAAACTTTTATATCTACTTTCACTCAAACCAATGTCGAGGTAATACATTGGCCCTCCTGAGACTGTTCCATCAGTATTAATCTTTCGGTACATTTGAGACAAGGTACAACTACTAAACTTCGCCGTCATGCCAAACACCGCGGCAATCAGCATCCAAAAAACGGCACCAGGACCTCCCAGTTGAATGGCGACAGCGACACCAGCAATGTTACCTAAACCAACTGTCGCGGAAAGTGCACTTGTTAAAGCACGGAAATGAGAGATTTCCCCGGTGTCTTCCGGCTTATCATGTTTCCCTCGAATAACGTCAATGGCGTGTTTAAAGCCGCGGATATTAATCCATCGATACCAGAAGGTAAAAAAGATAGCTCCTAACATCAGTACTAGCACGATAAACGGAACTTGGATGGTCTTCTTCTTTGCTGTTCCAGAGCCATCTAAAACAGGGCTTCCATCCCGATTCACTTCATCGATCTGCACAGAGCCACGTGTGACGTCGAAAAACAGCACCGTAAAAATCTTACTGTTAACTCTAGCGAGAAACGAGGGGGCAGCCTCCACATTATCCTCGTTTTCTTGTGACCAGACAGGTAATGCCCACGAAACTAACGCAAAAACAAGGATCAAGATTCCTGCTAATATTTTTCTATTGCCATACATCAATTTTTGGTGATCCCTCGGTGTAAATTAGATTCCAATTATGTCACATATACTGACATGTTAAAAACTATTTCTCGAAGACTATTTCTTTTCTCCTATAATCTGTCGGAAGTCAAAGGCAAAATCCATTTTGGTTTTCAACCTATCTTGATCAAAAATCATCACTTCTGGCACAATCAACTTGAGATCCTTTGCATCTCGGTCAAGCAGATCAAAAACCAGTAGCCCGGATCTCTGTCCATTTCGAAATATTTTCCCACCATCGAAAACCGTCTCTCTGGCAATCATTTGGGCGCTATGTACTTCTGAGCTACCATAGCTCGTAGTTCGGGAAATTCGATTCTCATAGTACGGATCATAATACGGGGTGTTAAAACGACCATATTGATACCGATAGGGATAAGCATTTTGGTAAATGTCGGTCGTCCTGACGCTTTTGTATAAATCCTTAAAGTAATCATAAGGCAATGATCCATATTGCGTGCCATCTTCGTCGATCAAGATAGCCATATTATCGATAGCAACTCTTGGATGATCTAGATTCTTAACGCGAATCTCAAAAATAGTGTATAACGGATCTACCTTTCCCCAACGGCCAATCCTCAGGTAAGGGTTAATCTCATCATCAGCCAACAACTCATAAACTTCAACTTCATCAAGTGGTTCAATCATGATAGCAACGCCATTTTGCTCAATAGCTACGCTACCTAATTCCTGGTTTATTTCTGTTCCTTCCCGNCCTGCAACTGGCTCTATGTAGATGTCAATTTCTGGTTTAGCACCACATCCGACAAAAACACAGATCAAGCCAACTAAGCAGAAAACTTCTAAAGGCCGCATTGTGTTCTTCCTCTCCTAACCTTCCATTTGACCTGACATCGTCTAAGCACATAAACCATCAAATCACCCAACAATTTTGCCAGTTTAGCACAGATTTATGTAGTTTTCAATTGAGAAAACCCACTGATTAAGACAATGACTAACAATATGGCCACGAATGTGCGACGCTCACTCCGGAGGGCACGCGAGAGCGAAAAGTAGTGATCCGATCGATTTCCATAGGCTTGAAATCGGAAACNAAGCCGAGGGACAACTTTAAGATAATCTTCATATACCTCACCACACTGTTGGCGTAAATGGTTCTCCTCGGACAAAATAATGGGCAAGTACTGAAGAAAAAAAGCAACGGGGACCACGATCATCAGCCACCAAACGTTTGCNATAATGCAAANACCTGCACTGATCAGGAAATTTCCGAGGTAAAGTGGATTTCGGCTGTATGCGTATGGTCCAGANGTAACAAGAACTTGGCTGTCANTCATNAACCGTGTGCGAGTTCGNCCACCTGCGTAACCTACCGCCCAAATTCGCATCAGTTCACCAATCAACAATACTAAAACACCAACTATNGACAAAATCCAAGACAATTGTGCAAAGTAGACNNCTAGNAAAATGAGNGGGATTGGAGTATAACTCCTTAGTGTAAAAAGGGTAGTTCCTATCTTTTTTATCATTTGGGAGTTCTCCATAATAAGATAATACCAATAATACCGTAGATTACATTTGCCCCCCAACAAGCAAGAATTGGATGAAGTTTGCCACCTTCACTAAGCCCCTCAAATGTAGCAAAGGAAATTCCCCAATAAATAAAATTGAGGAAAAACGCAATTACTAATCCAGCAAAAAAACCTATCCGACCAAAACGGATAGCTATTGGTGCGGCTATTAATACAACAACAAATCCGGCAAACGGATATGCCATCTTATGATGCAATCGGACCTCTTCACGTCGAGTCACTTGACGGGCATTTTTCTTGTAAGCTATTTGTTGCTTGAGTTCTTTAATCGTCATTCCGCGAAGATCCTTAAGACTCCTGGCAAACTGGGCAGGGTCTTCGAATCTATCAATCTGTTTAGAATCGAACCGACTAAATGATATTTCCATTCCATTACCAAACTTGCGGGTAAATCCTGCGGCTAAGTTCCATTTCCCTGGAACCCAACTCACTGTTTTAGCAAAAGTTTCCTGTTTTAGATTTCTATCATCGTCAAATTCGTAAATAGTCATTCGGTCGATGATCTTATCCTCAAGATTAAGATTAAATATATAAAACAAATTCCCATCTACACCTTTGAAAACAATATTGCGGTTTAGACGAAATGGGATTTTTCTTTCTAGTTGATATGCTAGATGATACGCTGGTGAAGCAATCTTGTTGTAAAAAATTGCGAAACCAAAACAAATAATCAAAGTTGAAACTATAATTGGGCTAACAATGCGAGATACACTTATTCCAGCGGATTTCATCGCCAAGATCTGATTATCACGTCCCATGTGTCCCAGAACAAAAAAGGCTGCTAAAAAACCTGCCACTGGCATAATCTCTGCAATTCGTCTTGGCATTCGGTAGGAAACAATCTTAACAACTGCCCAATATGACATATCATCTTCGAATTTTTTGATATCCTTGTCTAGTAAACGAACCACAACCACCAATGCGGTCAAAAATACGAGGCCTAATAGAAAAGCACGCAGGTATTCTTTTAGAATATAATAGTCGAGTATTCTCAATTCACCTCTCCAGAAAGAGTCTGAATTTTGTTGACTTTATCTTGAATAATCGAGCGAATCAAAAACATGAGTCCAATAAAGCCTGTAAATATATTAGGTGTCCACATGGCAACCCAAGCTGTCATTTTGCCGTTTATTCCTAAGCTTTGACCCAGTTGTAGCAACAAATAATAAATAACGATAAGTGTTAGTCCAATCCCAAGACCGACCATTCGCCCACTCTTTTTGACCATCAACCCAAGTGGAACACCAATTAAACCGAAAAACAGACAAGCAAATGGAATAGAAAACTTCTTGTGGTATTCAACTTTAGCATAACGCAGTTGAATGGCTTGATAGGATTTTTTGTCGTTTGGAGTAATTTGCTTTTTCAGTTCATGAATGCGGTGGCGTAACTTTCCAATTGGCATACTTCTTGGACTTTGCGATTCAAATTCCGATCGTTTGACATTTTCAACCACATCTAACAATATCCGATTCTCTTCAAAGGATGTTATGCGATAAGCCTCTGTCTTATCAGGCACTAGTTCATAGGTTCGGCCGTCATAAAGATCGAGCCAAGCATGTGTCTTCTCAAATGACAAAACGGCCTGTTTAGACTCAACGAAACGTGGTTGGCCAGACCAAATAGCATCCCAAAGTTTGACATCTAGCAAGCGACCAGTCTCAGGGTGAGTTCTTTCGAACATCCAGATCTTTCCTTTGCTCTCCATTTCCTTCATAACCATACCTTCTTCTAGAACAAAAGAGGGATTCTTTCGACTAATATCGCGTTTAAGCGAGGAGTATGCTGCATTACCATGAGGAAGTGCATAGTCCATAAAAACAAGGTCAGTAACGCTCAGGAAGACAGAAGTAATCAACATGGGGACAAGAAGCTGTTGGAAACTTACTCCATGGGCACGCATGGCCGTAATTTCATTATCTGTTGAAAGCCGTCCGAATGCAATTAGGATACCAATCAGCGTCGACATCGGTATCGTAACGACAATCGTTGCTGGTAACACATATATTAACAATTCAAGTAAGTAAAGCGGGCTAACTCCTTTCTTGACGAATAATCTAGTGAGTCGGAAAATTTCCTCAAGCAACAGAATTAAAGTTAGACATAACAGGGAAGCTAGAAAAGGCGGGATAAATTCTTTAATCGTATATTTGGTTAGAATCTTCAAGTTTGATGGTTCCAGTTGCAACTTCGATAGTGCAATATTTTACAATACATACCCCCTNATTTCAACGTGCTTTGGAATTTGACACGTTCAACCTAAGGTGTTATAATTCCTTGCAATTTCATCTAGTAATNTTTATGGGAAGAGTTNCCATTTTTGAATAANCTTACAGTCTNNGAACCACAAATTGAAAGTGANACACTTCTCTCAATGCCAATTGCAGAAGCCGANCTCGTGTTTCAGGGATATCCTACCAATAAGCAGTTGGAAATTATATCCGCCACGCGTGATCCCCGAAAACGNGAAGAGTTGTATTATTTCGTGCCGGATTGTACGGAACTGATTCAACTCAGCTCAACTGAGGATATGTTNCAGATTCTCAGNACATCACTAGGTACTGGATATGCNTCAATACTAATCCCGTGTTTGTCATCTNACCAATTNGAAGAAATGATGGATATTGTGGTGTGGAAGGACGGCAAGCTAGATGAGAAGAGTCTAGACATTTGGTTGTTCGAGCTTTCCCTATGCGACGATGAGGATCTATCTCAGTTTTTATATCGAATTGACATTGGTATATTNGCTTCCATGTTGCGCGGTCGCTTNGAGATAAATTCTGATTTTTTGGCCCTGATGATCGAATCAGGAACCATCGATCCATCATCGAAGGAAATTCAGTTTAAGGATGAAAGATCAAAACATATTCTAGATGCGGTTTGGGCAGCAGATGAAAATCTTTTTACTCGATTGTTGTATGAAGTCTTCGGACTTGATAAAGAAGAGCTAACATCAGAGCTTTCTACCTCACTTGAAAGAGCCAAAGAGGAACGNGATCAACGCGTCGAGGAACGGGACCGCCNGATGGGNATCCAAGTCACAGAAGAGCAGATTCTTCAAACTGTCGATCTCAAGAAAATCGATCTANAGGATGACAANNATGAGTAACGTGAGTGACATTACTGAGCANGAGAGTCGGCTTTTTTTGGCAAAGGTGATATCACACGGGGTGGATACGGATGAAATATCACTTGAACGTGTGGAGGAGATGAAGCAGGAAGTTGCCGAAATTTCCCACAAACTTGTAACNATTAAAGCGGACGATTTTAGTTCAAATTTCGAGATTAAACACCATGTTAGAACTGGNATCGAAATGATTAATCTGGGGTTGGAACATGGTAGCCAAANAGATNTCGCGAGAGCAGCAAGGTTACTAAACAAGAACCACTTGGTCAAATTCTTTCAGATTGGCAACAGTCTAAAAAAAGAAAGCCACAATGAAATATTAGGTAGTGAAGAGATATTTCTCGGCTAGCTATCTGAAAACTCTTCAGCATCCGACGGGCTAAACCCACCAGCCTAGCAAGCACTTTAGCCAATAAACCGATCAAGAGGAAGATCTTTCAGGAAATCATAAGGTTTCCAATAAACNCCAAGCAGAATGGTTGGCACAACAAAGGCCATTAGCAATGCCATGCTACCNCTTGAAAAAGAAAGTGTTTCNGCATCTTCAGAGGTTTCAAATAACATTGCTTTTACAATNCGGACATAGTAATACAATGAAACCACGCTATTAAGCACTCCTATGATTGCCAACCAATAGAGCTTCTTTTCTACCACTGCTGCGAAAAGCACCCATTTCCCNGCAAATCCTGCTAATGGAGGCATACCAGTCAACGAGAATAGGAATATCACCATTGCAACTGCGACAAATGGCGCNCGTGAAATTAACCCCTTATAACCATCGATATTTTCGCTGCCTACTTCCTTGGCGACAAGAATGACAACAAAAAAGGCTCCNAAGTTCATAAACATATAGATTGTCAAATAGAAGAGGATTGCTTTAATACCATCNCCAGACAGCAAAACCACTCCCATTAATAAATAACCTCCATGGGCAATACTTGAATAAGCCAATAAGCGTTTGACATTTTGTTGCGGTAAGGCAGCCAAATTTCCAAACGTCATTGTCAAGGCAGAAACAATTGATAACAATATTGTCCAATTGACATTGGTTCCGCCAAAACTAAAATAGAAGAGACGGATAAACAGGGCAAATCCAGCTGCTTTCGAGGCTACGGACAAGAATGCGGTAATTGGAATTGGGGCCCCTTCATAAACGTCCGGCGACCACATATGAAATGGAACTGATGCAATCTTGTAACCAACACCAGCTAAAATGAAGATGATAGAGACTAAAACCGCCGTTGGATAAGATGAGGCGATCCCAGGTAGCTGCTGCCCAATCTGTGAAATACTGGTCGTCCCAGTCATACCAAAAATGAGGGACAAGCCAAAAAGCATTGTTCCTGATGCTACTGCCCCAAAGATAATATATTTGAAGGCAGCTTCACTTGATCTAGGGCTCCGTGTTAGGAATCCAGCGAGAATATAAGATGTTAAACTGACTGTTTCCAATGAAAGGTAGGCTATCAGGATGTTCGTCGATGACGCCATTAGGAACATGCCTAGGTTAATGGCAATTAAAAGTGCGTAATATTCCCCTTGTGCTTTTGGATCCAGTTCGTTGGAAACCATCGAGAAGACAATTGTTACAGCTGTCGCAATTAGAACGATGATCTTAAAAAACGTTGCAAACCCATCAATACGGATCATACCAAAGAAGAGCGATTGATTCATGGGCCCAACGATAAGCACTGCAATTGTTGTAAACAAAAGACCTGCAAGGCTAAGATAGGCAGTCCCTTTAGAACTTTGTCCTTGCGATACCAAGTCAAATAAAATCACAAGTATAGCAAAGGCAACGATAATCAATTCAGGAGTAAAGTAACGGATGCTTTCTAGATTCCCCAAAAATGATCTCCTTTATTTATTGTAAGGGTAATCCTGCTACCGAGTTGCGGAACATTTCAATCGCAAAATGCGGCCAAATACCGAGTACAATAGTTAGGATTCCTAGTGGAATGAGTGTCGCAATCTCGCGTTTGTTTATTTCTTCAATCGCTTCGTACTTGGGATTTAAATCACCTAGAAAAACCCGCTGGAGAGTCCAGAGGAAATAAGCGGCACCGACGACAATTCCAATGGTTGATAAAATTGTAAGTAACTGAAACTTGCTGTAAGCTCCAAGGAGAGAAAGCGCTTCCCCCATGAATCCGCTAAGACCAGGCAATCCGAGCGATGCCATGAAAGCCAATGTTGTAATGCCGGTGTAAATTGGCATCTTCGATCCCAACCCACCAAAACCATTGATATCACGATGATGCGCTCGATCATAGACAACACCGACTAGAAGAAACAACATCGCGCTAATCACACCGTGATTCAACATCTGCAGAATTGCTCCTGTCACACCAGCTTCGTTACGTGCAGCAAGACCTAGAATTACGAATCCCATGTGCCCAATGCTCGAATAGGCAACTAGTTTCTTAAAGTCAGTCTGCGCCAGTGCACATAAAGAACCATAGATAATATTAACTACACCAAGTATAGCGAGTGTGTTCCCCCAACGACCTAAACCGTTGGTAAAAAAGTCCATGCCAGCCGGCAACATAGCAAAGTTAATTCGAACTAGCCCATAAGTCCCCATCTTTAACAAAACGGCTGCCAGGACAACGCTAATTGCCGTAGGCGCTTCCACATGGGCATCGGGCAACCAAGTGTGGAAAGGAAAAATCGGCACCTTAACGGCAAATCCAATGAAGAATCCAAGAAATACCCAGATTTGGAATGTGGGATCGGCCAGCGCGTGCCCTGAGGTTTTTGCCAAATTAATTAGAGTTGGAATATCGAATGTTCTTAATCCTGGATCAACATTACTATTGAGATAGACTGCAATCATTGCAATTAGCATCAACACACTACCAAAAAGGGTATACAGGAAAAACTTAATTGCTGCGTATTCTCGTCGTGGTCCTCCCCATACTCCAATAAGAAAATACATGGGAAGCAAAGTCAATTCGAAGAATACATAGAAAAGGAACAAGTCCAAAGCACAGAAAAACCCAATCATTCCGGTCTCAAGCAACAGGAATAGAGCAAGATACGCTTTAATTCCTTTTTCTATTTTCCATGATGCACCAACACAGATTGGCCCTAACAAGGCGGTTAGGAGTATCAGCGTTACGCTCAGCCCATCAACCCCGGTGTGGTATCGAATATTAAATGCTTTGATCCAGCTAGTTTCCACTACTTCCTGAATCTCAACACTTGTTGGATCATACTGGAAATAGAGTAAAACAGCTAAAAACAGCGGGATTAGTGTAACCAGAAATGCAATCCACTTTGCGGCATCTTCGCGATCTCGCGGGACAAGCAAGACAATGATCGCACCAACTAAGGGGATAAAAATCATTGATGTTAATAACATCCAGCAAATTCCTCCTAAAACCTCAAACCAATAACCTAAAAATGATGATCAATAATATAACACCCGTTAAAATAACAAAAAGGTAATTCTGAATTACCCCGGTCTGGGCTCTTCTAACTCCACCACCGAACTTCCATGTTATCTTGGCCACGAAATTGACCAAAAAATCGACGATCTTGCTATCAAAGAGACCAACTAGAAAAGCGATAATGTAGTTCACAATTATTGCGACAAGATTGACCAAACCATCTACTAGATACTTGTCGATACCACCGAAAATTTTTGCCCCAATCACAGTTGCACGCACAACTATTCCGTCATAGAATTCATCAACAAAGTATTTGTTCCAAAGTATCCTATGTACACCTCTAAACTTATTGGCGACAGTTTCGGCCGAGAATGTCTTCCAATGATAAAATAGGGCTGAAAGCAGAATTCCCAGTGCTGCCACAAAAATCGACAATCCCATGGCAATGCTGTGAGCTGGACTATGTCCTCCATGTGTTGTATGACTCATCGAATCATTATGATCAGCAGCTCCAGCAGCAACATAAAGCACAGGTTGGTCGACATGTTTACGTGCTAAATGATTATGCGTTTGCTTAGGTTGCTCAACATATTTATCAAAAGACCATTTGTTAACTATTGGAAAAGACAAAGCAGCTAATATTATCAGGGGAATAATCATCGATTTGGGCGATTCATGGGCATGCGCATACATTTCTTGATTTTGGGGTTGTCCCATGAAAGTCAAGAAAATCAAACGAAACATGTAAAGTGCAGTGACTCCGGCCGCTGTCAATGCCATGAAGAAGAGAATATAGTAGTGGGTAGAACCAGATTCCATTGCTCTTTCAAGCGTTGCACCAAGAACTTCATCCTTACTCCAAAACCCTGAGAATAAAAATGGCACACCGGAAATTGATAAGGTAGCAATTAACATTGTCCAAAAAGTAACCGGCATCTTATGGCGAAGTCCACCCATATTTCTCATGTCTTGTTCTGGAGGAATTCCATCCCGCTCAACTGGATGATCACTATGTCCATCATCGTGATCGTCATGATGATGAACATGCAATGCATGGATAACACTACCAGATCCAAGGAACAGAAGTGCTTTAAAAAAGGCATGTGTTGTCAGGTGAAAAAGTCCTGCGACATAACTACTCGCTCCTATTGCCAACATCATATAACCAAGCTGGCTGACTGTTGAATAAGCCAGAACACGCTTGATATCCCATCGGACAATGGCAATGGTAGCAGCAAAAATGGCGGTGATACCGCCAACATAGGCAATGAATAACGAGGATACATCGGTCAAAATTGGGAACATTCGGGCGGCAAGATATACACCGGCAGCAACCATTGTCGCCGCGTGAATTAGCGCACTAACAGGAGTTGGACCTTCCATGGCGTCTGGCAACCAAGTATGAAGTGGGAATTGGGCAGATTTGCCGATAGCACCACAGAAAATTAGTATTCCGGCAATTGAAAGCCAAGTTAAATCGCTAGATTCTAAATTATTGATCGACTCAAAAATTCCACTATCGCCAAAAAGAACAAATGTGTGGAATTTGGTGAAAAGCATCATCATACCAATGAACATCCCGACATCACCAACACGGGTCGTTAGAAACGCCTTCTTGCATGCGTTGGCAGCGGAATCTTTTTCAAACCAGAACCCAATCAGCAAATAGGAACAGAGTCCCACAAGCTCCCAACCGATATAAATACCTAACAGATTATCTGCAACAACCAGGAACAGCATCGAAAAAGAAAACAAGGAAAGATAAGCAAAAAATCGCGGGTATCGCGGATCCCCATGCATATAGCCGATTGAGAAGATATGAACGAGACTACTGACAATTGTTACCACCAACAACATAATCGACGTTACACTGTCAAAAAGAAATCCCATTGGTAAGGATACATTGTCAATTTGTATCCAATCAATTGTGTGTGTCGACGCTCCTGCATGCTTGTAGATGCTGGAATTGCCAAGAACTTGTACGAAGAGCAGGAAGGCGCACGAAAACGCAATTAGCATAGCAAAGGTCGAAATCAAATCCTGACGGTTTGATTTGCGTCCTGCCAAGGCCGAAATCGCGAAGAAGGCGAATGCCGCAAGTGGGCAAAGCAAAATAATAAAAATAAACGTTACGATCATGCGATATCCCTAGCTGACCCCTAGCCCTTCAAAGTGTTGACCTCGTTCGGACTGATTGAATTGAATTCTCTATAGATCGATAGAATTATGGCCAAAAAAACTGCTGCTTCGGCAGCAGCTAGGACAATCACAAATAAAGCCATGATTTGCCCTTCTATGGCCAAACTCACCTCTCCAGCAACTACAGTCGTCGGAGGCTTGATGAAACGGGAGAAGGCTATAAAGTTAATATTGCACGAGTTTAGCATTAACTCGATACCCATCAATATAGTAATTGCATTCCGACGCGTTAAAACTGCAAAAACGCCAAGTGTAAAAAGGATAGAGCTGATTAATAAGTAATGCTCAAGAGTTATATTGGCCACTATTCCTGTTCCTCTGTACGCGAAATAAATACCGCACCAATCAAAGCAATCAAAAGAATAATTGAAGCGACTTCAAATGGAAGCAAGAACTTCTTCTGCAAAATTGCTATGCCAATTTGCTCAACAGTACTATCCGATGAATCAACAACCTCTGATAAGACATTCCACGGTGTTTCAAAAGTAAGCAACAACAGTACAACTAAGAGAGCTGAAGAAACGACAATTCCTCCAAACATCTGCCATTTGCTGACTTCAATGTTAACCTGCATTACAAGTTTACTGCTCGTCATCAATACTCCAAACAGAATAAGTACTAGGATCCCACCAACGTAAACGATTACCTGTGTTGCAGCTAAAAAGTCAGCTTGCAGGAAAACGTAAAGACCAGCAACAGAGAAAAGCGTCACCATCAAGGAAAAAGCCGCGTGCACAACGTTAGGTAAGGTCACAACAGCTAATGCAGACACCACAGTTAATAAAGCAAACAAATAAAAAACAAGCTCAGAAACTTCCATGAATCATCTTCCTTCACAACACCCATTGTTTCGTACAACCATTATTTATACAATTCCGGTTTTACAAAACTGTAATTGAGGCTGGCTCGGTCAAACTCAGAATATTCGATGCCTTGCAAGGTGTCGACCATTGTCAAACATTCAGTGGGACAAACTTCAGTACATAGACCGCAATACATGCATAGCGCCATATCAATATCAAACCGATCCATATAGAAAGTAACCTTCTTACGTTCGACGATCCGATCAACATCATTACTTGAAACTTTCCTGGTCTTCCCCGCTGGTACTGTTTGACTAATAGTAATTTCTGTATCAGGTTCGATTTTTTTTGTGTTTCCTTCAACAATCCCAATAATCTGTTTTCTATCCTTGAGGTGGACTACGTTCATACTTTCCCATAATTTCGCACCGCGACCACCTGAAGGTTTTCGCGAATCAATATAGATACAATCAACCGGACAGATTTGTACACATTTATTGCAAACGATACAGTCTTCAACACGATTGTGTAACTGCCCACGATACCCAATTGGAATTTCACGGTAATTATCTTTCCTCTCAAACTCATATTGATACGGATATTGGTGCGTTACGCGTGGCTTTAACATCTGCCTAAAGGTAATCACCATCCCAACCAAAACTGTATAGACACCAACATATATATTTGAAATGTATCCAACCATAAAAATCAACCTCTTTTCAATTATCTAAATCGACGGTGCTGGAATAGTTTCCTGCTTGGTTCCCGAGACGCCTTTGAACACTTGCCTCAAGAGGATAAAAACCGCGAGAACTATAATAACTAAACTAGGCCCTAAGCTTTTCATATCCATCGTATCGGCCCCCAAAACCAACATCCAGATCCCAACACCGAGGATATTAAAGAACGAAACAGGAATCAGATATTTCCAACACAAATTCATCAATTGATCCACCCGTAACCTTGGTAAGGTCCAACGAATCCACATCATAACAAACACGAGAAAGAGAGTCTTGAAAACAAAACCTGGTAACCCACCGAGTATGTCTATTCCTGGCAGAACACCTTGCCATCCGCCAAGAAAAAGCGTAGCAGCAATGGCACAAACAGCGAACATATTGGCATATTCAGCAATGAAAAAGAGAGCAAAACGCATACCACTATACTCAGTATGAAAACCAGCAACTAATTCAGATTCAGCTTCAGGAAGGTCAAAAGGAGTTCGATTGACTTCAGCAATAGCTGAAATAAAGAAAACGAAAAAAGCGACAAAACTAAACGGTGTCCGAAAAATCAACCAACTATGAAGCCCACTACCTTGCTGATCAACAATTCCTTGCATATTAAGTGTCTGTACCAACATAATCACAGACAGAATCGACAAACCAACTGGGATTTCATAGCTAACCATTTGAGCCGCTGACCGCAAAGAGCCAAGAAGAGACCATTTGCTGTTCGATGCCCACCCAGCCATAATTATGCCGATAACTATAACAGAAGATACAGCCAAAATGTAGAAGATGCCAATATTGAGATTGCTGACAATAAAAATATACTGCTCATCACCCAGATCTATCGCACCAAAAGGTATAGCAACAAAAGCCGCTAGCGAAAAACAAACGATAATATAGGGAGCAATACGGAATAGCACTCTATCACCGTATGGAGGAATTAGATCTTCCTTGAAGAGCAATTTCACACCATCTGCCAAGGTTTGCAGAATTCCCCAAGGGCCGACTCTCATCGGTCCAGTTCGATCTTGAATAAAAGCGGAGACTTTCCTTTCAGCTAAAACCAATACAAGGGGAATTAATGGAACAACCGCCACGAAGATTCCACAGGCAGTAATCATAGCAAGTAGTTGTTCATATTCTTCAAGAAACGCCGGTAGAGGGGGAAGAATCTCTACCAACAAGCTAGCCAGTGGTTTGCTTGAACCAACCGCTACTTCAGACAAATTATCAACAATACTAAAAAACTGTCGCATTTTCTGTTTTGACTCTATAAATAGCTTAAACGAAATCCCAAAAAATCAAGGAAAAAGAAAGCTTATCTGTCAATTTCTCCCATAACAATATCAATACTACCAATGATCGCGATAATGTCAGCAACCATCAACCCCTTACTTAATTCTTGCAATGCGCTTAATGCCGTAAAACAGGGCGATTTGGCCTTTAGGCGAACAGGCTTAACACTACCATCACTAACAATATAAAAACCGAGTTCCCCTCGTGGAGCTTCGCTACGGTCAAAGATTTCACCAGCTGGGGGGCGCACAGCTTTGTATTGTGCTATGATCGGACCTTCAGGAATCTCCTGATTGAGAATCTGCCGAATAATTTTGACGGATTCTTTCATTTCGTCCATGCGGACTTTATACCTATTCCAACAATCCCCAAGAACAGCACCAATTCTAGGAATATCATGACCAATAGGGACATCAAAATCAAATCGATCATAAATAGAATAAGGTTCATCCTTCCGCAAATCCCACTTTTTGCCTGCACCACGCAAATTAGGTCCTGTTATACCATAGTTGATTGCCATATCTTCATCCAGAACAGCAACTTTGACTGTACGTTCGATGAAAATTTTGTTTTCTGTTAACAACGCATTGTACTCATCGACCTTCGGCTCAAAATAGTCAATAAAGTTTTTCACATGACCCAGCCAATCGGGAGGCATATCCCTCGACACTCCGCCAATCCGGATATAATTATAAGTCAAACGTGCACCGCAAATCTCTTCAAAAAGTAAAAGGATCTCCTCACGGTCACGAAACGCATACAAAAATGGTGTAAAAGCGCCGATATCCATACCATAGGTACCAAAGGAAAGGAGGTGACTCGCAATGCGATTTAACTCCCCAACGAGAACACGCAAGTATTCTGCCCTTTCAGGCACTCCAGAAAACTTTTCATCAGCGGCCATCATCTTTTCGACAGCAAGACAGAACCCCCAATTTTGATTCATGGCAGCGATATAATCCATCCGATCAGTAAATGGGATGATCTGCGGATAGGATAAATTTTCGGCGTGCTTTTCAAAACACCGGTGTAGATAACCGATATGCGGGATGGCCTCACGAACGATTTCACCATCAAGTCTTAACTCCAACTTCAGAACACCATGGGTGCTCGGGTGCTGAGGTCCCATGCTAAGGACCATCTCATCTGAGAATGGTTGGACTTCAATAAACTTGCTTTCTTCTGCTGCCATTATATCATCCAGTCTAGTATGGAACTTTCATTCCTCGATATGTATCAGGTTCCTTATAATCTTTGCGTAATGGATACCCTTCCCAATCGTCCGGTAACAAAATTCTTCTCAGGTCGCTGTGCCCCTCAAAAACAATCCCAAAGAGATCATAAGCTTCACGCTCATGCCAATTTGCGGTTTTCCAGATATTCTCCACCGTTGGCAAATGGGGATTTTCTTTCGATACAACGGCTTTGATTGCAACCTTATGCAGATGAACATCTGAGAAAAGATGATAAACAACACTTAAGTTCTCATCTTCAGGACTGAGATCCAAACCACTGAGACACATCAACATGTCAAAAGCCAAGCGCTCATCATCGTACAGATATTGGCAAATCGCATTAACTGATGCAGGATCTACGAGAATACAAGAATCATGAACGGCGCCCGCTTCAACTGGCGATATCTTGTCACCAAATTTTTCACAAAGCAACCCTTGAATTTCTTCGATTATCATCTTAAATTTAGCAGTTGGACTCGATTTTGTTAACTAGCGTTGAAGAGCTTTCGCAGGAAAGGTACGGTGGCAGGCCCACTTTTAGTTTGTTCTCGAATCTTCTCTTGTAACTTCATAAGCCCTTCAAGTACGGCCTCAGGACGCGGGGGACAACCAGGCACATAAACATCGACTGGAATAATCCTATCGACACCTTTCAGCACATGATAACCATGTTGCCAATACGGACCACCACTTGTTGCACAACTCCCCATTGAAATCACGTATCTAGGTTCTGGCATCTGCTCATAAAGGCGAACAATTCGAGTCGCCATTTTCAATGTGACAGTACCTGAGACAATGATTAGGTCTGATTGTCTCGGGCTAGCCCTCGGAACACCAGCTCCAAAACGATCAAGATCAAAATTAGATGCGGCTGTCGCCATAAATTCAATTGCACAGCAGGCAAGTCCAAAAGTCATCGGCCAAAGTGAGGACTCCCTAGCCCAATTAGCAACAGCATCAATTGAGGTAACGATAATGTTTTTATCGAAATCCTCATCACTAACAAGATTGATAGGCTGATTTTGTTGTTGCATTACTTATGTCTTCTCCTCTTGCACAGATTGAATTGACCGAATCCACTCCAAATCACCTTTTGCCCAAACATAAGCGAGACCAACCAAAAGAATCAGGATGAAAACAAACATCTCACCAAAGGCAAGGATACCAGCCCCATCCTCAATTAATTTCCTAAAAACAACCCCCCAGGGAAACAAAAACACAATCTCAACATCAAAGATTAAAAAGATTAATGCAATGACGTAAAAGCGCGTATTAAATTTAATTCGGGTATCGCCAATTGGCTCTTCACCACATTCATAAGGCATTTCTTTTTCTATCGAGGGAAGCCTAGTCTGAAGAAACCGGGAGAGAATTAGGTTTATGGCTACAAATACAAAGCCTCCTACCAGGATCAGGAGAACATTTGCAAAATTAAATAGCATCCAATATACAGCCTTTTCAAAAAATCTCAGCTATGATTATATACTACCGACTACCTGTTTGTAAACAATTTATTGACACTCAGTCAAACTCACCACTACACTTACGACAAACAATATAAAATTGCATATCATCGGACTGAGCATGTTGTTTGATGAGATCAACAGCGACTTGTGGAAGTTCTCCCGCACACTTCGGACATTTATATAGCGACCCTTCAGTTTCGGGTACTTCATCTATATTACCAACAATATTTCGCCAGTAATTAAATTCCCAAGGAATCTCTATCTTTGCTCCCTTAGCGATATCATAACCATGACGAATTAACCTTTGATATTCTGAGAATTCAACAGACTCGAAATGATACTGGAATTCTTCGGAGATTTCAAGTCCCTTTTTGGCAGAGAAATTTTGCCGAATTTCGTTTGGGGTCAACACATTATCATAGATACTTAACTCATCAAGAATACCTCCATATCGAAAGTATCCTCTAGGACTGGAGCCAATAATCAGGTCTCTTCCGTTTGTCATACTTTTGCTAGAAACTTCCTCTGTACCAGCATGCTCTCCATCCTTATAAAAAAATACTGTTTCTCTGTCGCGAACCACAGCAATATGCACCCATTTATTAGGTACCAATACCCGATCTGAGTAGACACAGGTATACCCACGCCCATTTTCACTACCTCCAACACATAATTGGATTGTTTTATTTCCCAATGCAGAAAATTGATAATTGAGAGGATCTCGCTTGGTAACAATGATATCAGAACGTCCATTCCAATAAATCCAAGCACATAATGTCATGCGCCCTTCTAGGTTTAGACTTTTGTGATGTGGCACAATTATCCGATCCTTTTTTCTACCGCTGAACCTTAATCCACCACGTATTTTACCCTGGGCTATCCTTGGGCGGCCTTCGATTGTGCCGTGATTCTCCCCCCACACATCTTTAAGCGTCTTGCCTCTAATACTAGCTAGATCAAAAGACCAGTGGCTCACCAAGTCATCGGTTACAAGGCCTGCGGTCTTTTCTCGGTCACCAGTTTCTTCCTTTGATTGCTGTGCGATATTGTG
Organism: Candidatus Poribacteria bacterium; assembly: GCA_002729415.1. Classification (GTDB taxonomy): domain Bacteria; phylum Poribacteria; class WGA-4E; order WGA-4E; family UBA9662; genus UBA9662. The sequence goes on from PBXZ01000023.1 coordinate 27,055, forward strand.
GGATTTAGCAATCTGTGTGCTTCGACGGTAAAGAATTTCCTCTGTTACGTTAGTGACGACTAGGCAATCACGAATTCCTTTCTTCCACAAGTCAAGCAAGGTAATCATTGCACGTAGATTACCATCGGATCGTTGCCTAGCAATTACTGCTAATACTAAGCCTGAGTCTTTCGTCCGGCTAACGAAGCATTCATAGACTGGATATTCAGGCGGGGGGAGGTTTCGGCTCGTGTAAAGAAGAGGAGCGTAGTATTTACAGTTTCGATCGCAGCCAGGAATCTTGGCCCGTTTAGCACGACAACACTCTGGACAAATAACAATATTATTCAACGCTGGACATGCGCGTTTACCATTATCAGATCCACAGGTGCGACACCGGACTGTTTTAATTCGTAACCGATGTTTTCTAAATGGATCGGATCTACGCATTTCAATCCAGTCTAACTATTTTGACGTCCCGTTAACCCTTGTAAATATTCACCAATTTTGTCTGCAATCTGCTTAGCATCGACATCCGCAAAGTCAAAAAGCTCCTTTAGCATTGGAGAAATCGCTCCAGTATCAAGGATGTTGCTGGCCAATTTTCCCATATTACTATCACCTTTGCCATCCGAACCACCCATGTCGAGAATCTTAATAGAATCAATTTTCTCCACAGGTTTCATCAATCTCTCCGCTAATTCAGGTGAAACCTCAATAAGTTCAAGTAATGCTTCTTGAACAAGAACACGCTTTTCAGCCACATTTCGTGCTTCCAGATGTATCATCTCTCCTGTGGCTTTGGCACGTGCTTCGGCTAGAATAGCATCGGACAAACGCTCGATCGGTTGGGCTTGAGCTTCTCCACCAAGAACCGCTACATCGCGCTGCCATTCTGCTTCTCTAACCCGTTGGGCCGCTGTGACTTCAACTTGTGCTTCAGCTCGCTCCGCTTCAGCGAGTAGTTGTCCTTTCTCAGCTGTCGCCGTTGTAACCTGCCTATTTGCAACATCAATCTTTCGATCTTCGTCTTTGAGTTGCACAACCAGTTCCTGATCAATTCGAGATTGCTCGACAGAACGAATCCTTTCAATCTCTGTCAGTTCAACCTGCCGACCTTGACTAATTTGTGCCGTTTCAAGAACTAAATGCTTCTCGATATCACGCTGCTGGACCTGCTGTTCCTGACCAATCTTGGCTGTTTCAACGACCAGTGTCTTTTCGACATCTCTAAGACTTACGCCCTCTTC
>PBXZ01000024.1:0-14983 GCA_002729415.1 Candidatus Poribacteria bacterium
GGTCATCCCCTTGTTCTTGTTGAAATGGGCATCAAAATCCTTGCCTTGACCCTTGGCATCAATTTTGACATAGTTGTTCTTGCCATCAAACTCAAGGGCTTTATCAAACTTCGGTCGATTGCCTTGTTCCCACTTAGGCTTCTTTTTACTCATTTCTGTTTTGAAATTGTTGGGACCATAGTCTTTGACTTTATCCCCTGCGCCCTCATCAATGGGCAAGTACAGAAAAAGCCCCTTTTCAATGTTTGCCGAATCGGCAACCAGAGAAAAAGCATATAAAGCAACAATTAGTAAACAAATCGCAGTCTTCCGATGCATCCTTTGTGTTCTCCTAACTTTATCTGAAATTAAGATGATATGATCCGGCAAAGCAAAATAATGAATTAGAATCCAAGTTGCTTGTCAGCATCTTCAACAACCCGTAAAGACAATAACAAGCAACTTAGGTTAAAACCCTAAAATCTCAATCTAAAACTTTAATCCTGCTCCAGGTTGTTGCCAGTTTATCTTTGGAATCTACAGCCGTATCCACATCCACACCGGCCATGGCGGAGGCTATCTCCTCAAGGGAGATAACACGATCCCATATCATAACCTGTGCTATGGCCGCATTGAGAAACTGCCCATCTTCACGGTGAGCGAGGAAAACAGGACGTTTCCCCTTATCACAGGGAGCATCTGCGCCCGATTCAGCCTGTGCTACAGGTTTTTTATCAGCGTCAAGGTAAACTTTAACACCTTCCTTGATATTGAATGTTCCGCATTGAAAGTGCCACCCAGCTCCAAGTTTTCCTCCGCTAGGTTCTGAAACTCCGCTACCTGGACAAGTCCATACTGACATGCCGGCTTTCAAGTCATCATAAACCAGAAGGGCGAATTCCCATTGACCGCCAGCACCTTTCATCACAATCGGCTGTCTAGTCTGACCATGCTTATCGGTGGCAGTTTTAATCACTTTGACCCAGGCGCAGATCGACAAACCTTTGGCTGGATCATAGTGTGAATTGATATCCTTGCCCTGTCCTTCCATGTCAATTTTAACCGAATTGGTCGTACCATCAAACTCGAGAGCTTTTTTTACCGTGGCATGACCTCCATCAACCCATTTTGGGGCGGCCTTACTCAACTCAGTCTTAAACTTGTTATTAGACACGTCTTTAGGGGTTCCACTTCCTTCGTTAAGCGGCAAGTGGAGATAGAGTCCATCCTTCACACCTGCGTAGGCTGTCATGGCTGACAGACACAGCAGAATAAGTACAAATGTTTTTTTGAGCAATTTNAATTCTCCNAAATCAAGGTTTAAGTTTAGTTCGCATGTTGGTTTANAATTGAATTACATTATATCATTGTTAGGTTTTTTTGCAATAGTTAATTTGTAGGATAGTATAGTGTCTCTTTTTTACTATTAATGCCCCATTTATGTATCGGTTCTTGTTTTATGTGTGTGTGTTTTTTTAACATTCTGTTGGTTTATTAAAGCGATAAACGTTTTTCAGCNGGGTTAGCGTGAATGTCCTTTAGGTTTTCTGAATATTCACCCAAAGCTTGTGCNAAACGTGAGACGAAATTACTCTATTTCCGGCGTCAGACATTTTGACTTGCAATTGCTCTNGACGATAGACTGATTCTTCTAACTCACGATTTTTAGGTGTCAATGTTCCTCCTNCAAAATTTATCAGTGAGTGCTNTTCTCGGTTGCTATGAAAGAATATGATTTGATGATTCCATTAAGTTTGGATAAAGAAATCAGCGATTATTTTCTATATGTTTGCTTTCAATATTGTTTATGATATATTATTGGCGCATNGGTTCTTGNTAGACTCGTTTTCAATGTGCCAAGTCTCCTGAANATTATGACGATACGGAGGTTAATNNANTAATAATGATTAACAGAAATGTGTTTGCGGATGCGAGTTTTGTTTTATACCNTGGTTCTAGCTTTTATTGGTCATGGGACANCCAAAATCAATATTGATGATTTAGCAGGTTTGTGGCTTTTGATGAAGGTTCTGGAAAAGTTGCTGAGGATAGTTCCGGGAACGACCGTTATGGAAGAAGTAGGGAAAGCTCTGAAGTGGATTGACGGGGAATTTGGTAAAGCTGTTGAGTTTGATGGANNACAGAATTATATCTTAATAGAACATGATGATGCTTTCAACCTTGAAGCTGACGATTTTTCTGTTGGGTGTTGGATGCAAGCAGAAAATAAAGATGCCTATATNGTATCAGGGCTAAATAAAACTGTGCAATTCAGTTTGGTTATCATTTAGTTTANCCGTAATTATCTTTTTTGCAGGAGTGTGTTATGAACATTAGGCGCGTTCAAGCCTTCACTTTGGCGTATCCTGAGCCTCATTACAAAGGCGTNGAACGGTATATTACTTTGGCTCGNGTAGAAGCCGATAATGGCCTCGTTGGTTGGGGAGAATGTATTTCACAGTTTCGCGAAGCTACCTTGGCAACCAAGATCATTATCGAACAGGGATTTGCACCATTAATTACTGGTGAAAATGGTTTAGATGTTGAACGCCTCTGGCAGAAAATGATTTCGCATATTTGGTGGTATGGTTCTGAGGGGATTGCAGCTTTCGCTGTTAGTGCAGTTGATACCGCNTTATGGGATCTAAAAGGTAAAGCACTAGGGTTGCCCGTTTGTCAGCTTCTTGGTGCTCAATTACACGACAAAATTGCTGCCATGGCTTCGATTATTTTCGATATGGAAGATTTTGAATGGACGCTAAACGAATTCCGTTGGTTATATGAGCAGGGGTATCGTGTTGTGAAGGGGGGGTGGGGCATGCGCCCAGAAGCTGTATTCGGTCAGGATCGAAAGCGTGATGAAGCGATGATCCGTCAAATACGTGAATTGATAGGTGATGATTTAGAATTGGTTGTTGATACACCTGGGCATCGTGCCATTTGGGATCTTCCTACGGCAATCCAGCGTTTTCGGGATCTAGAACCATATAACCTNAAATGGATCGAACAGCCGTTGCCTCCTCACGACCTGGAGTCCCATGCACAGTTGCGGGCATCAGTCGCCACACCTATCGGAACGGGAGAAGATGAATGGAATGTTGAAAGCTACAAGCGTTTAATTCAATCTGGCGGCGTGGATGTTGTGCAGATTGATCCAGGTCGTTGTCATGGGTTGACTGGTAGTCATCATGTAATAAAGTTAATAGAGGCTGAAAACCTTCGATTTAGTGCCCATACTTGGAGTAGCGCCTTGAATACTGCTGCCAGCCTACATATGCTTGCCAGTTCGACCCATGCTGATTGTATGGATTTTAAACCGCATGAGTCACCGATGCAACATGAACTAGTTAGCGATCCGTGGGTTCAGGAGGATGGGTATGTAGCTGTCCGGTCAACCCCAGGGCTTGGCGTTACGGTACAGGAAGACATTGTTCAGAAATACCTATTTGATTGATATCTCCTCTGGCATTGCCTAGGGCTAAATAGTTTCCAACATTACGATTCGTTCGAGTAGCGAAGAAAGTTGGTCACAGTCCCTGTTCGAGATTCGCGGTGTTGATAGTCCTAAGTAATCTTTGTCCTACTTGAGGTATTGTAATTTGGCAGTCATTTCAGTTTTTCTACAGAATCGAAGGGAATCTTGAAACACTAGCTTTTCTTTCATCGTAATTGATAGGGAGTCTGATGGAAGTAGAGGGAATAATTATGAGTAAATGGATAACAATTGAAGATGCTAGTAGAGTATTAGGTGTTTCTGACAGAACTGTGCAATATTGGATTTCTAACGATACACTTGCAACCAGAATGGAAAATGGTAAACAATATGTGCTGGCTGATAATTCGGAGCTGGATTCGTGCAACACAAGTAAAATAAACTATCGTGCTTTGATGATGGATTTGTTCCTTTTTAGGATCAGAAAACATCTCCTTAATGATTTAAGACATCATACTANTTCTTAACATTGCTTTTGTTCTGTTTCCTACATGNACTTTAATTGCTTTGAGAGGTTTCTGAATTATCTTTGCTAAGAGGTGTTTTCAGCGGNTAAGGTTCGGTCTGTTTTTCGTTTGGCCGCTCTTTAGTTGAAGGTCTTGGTGAGGGACTCGTTTGTTCTTGGAAACTGGCCGCAGCCGCCTCCTCAAGGCGACGATTCATTCNGCATCAATCGCGCTTNAATGGATAGCGGAAACTGGTCCCCTTTGGTGTGGTTATCCTACAATAACTGTAATTCCATCCACAAGGAACAGACCCAATGTTTGAGCAAACGGTTCAATTAGTTTTCCCAAATTTTTCAATTATATGGGTTGTGGGTTCCTGTTCGCCCGCGGATTCAAGAGTTTCAATTGTACGTTTGAGTTGATTCAGTTCAGTTTACGTTTGTCCACGGATGTTAGCAGTTTTGGCTGGGGCTTGCTGAATCATTTTTTCTGTTCTGCTCCAATTAGGAACTATGATATCCCCGTTTCACATTTGGCTCGTACCATTTCAATGCGTTGTGCTTCTGCCTCCGATTTGGGCTTGGATACCTGCAACTTCTGATTCTGCGTTGCATGTTGCTTGCTCTGAATCAACAGCACCACGTTGGTCTTCCTGTGCAATCTTGACTTTGGTTTCTCCCTCAATATTCTGACATTCGCTGTCTAATTCACGGATTTTAACTTCGGCTCGACGTTTTTCTTCTTGTTCTTTAAACAGGTCGATATACAAAAAATCTTCTTCAACGCCTTGCCGCTTGTGGCCGCCTACATCGGCTATGTTCATGGTAGTGATTCCCAAGCCGATTCCTTCCAGATCAGATTTGTAGACATCAATCATATTTTTTTGTTGAAGTTGAGCTTTTTGGCTCTTTGTCTGCAATAGAGTTTTGCAAATGACCTTTAATGGTAGATAGGATAATTATCTTTAGAAACAGATCTGGAGAAGATCTGTAAAGCATAGTAAGATTGAATTGGCTTGACTATAGATTAAGTTCGATAGCCAGTTAGCCAAGAAATTCGACGAGGTTTCGGGATAAACTTTTGGTTTGGGCTGGTACTGCAGTACCAGTTTGGTTGAGGATTTGGTCTAGTGTGGTATCTGTAGTTCTTGGGTCAAAATCTTTAGCTCGTTTAAAATTGGATGAATTGAGGCTGTGTACTATCTCTGCCAGGACTTTGTCCTTGTTTCTGTCAGACAGTTCAAAGTAATGTCTTGCAGTCGTGTGTTTTGTCAGGGGAAGGGGCTTCCAGGGATGTTGGCTTGCGGATTTTGCATAATCGTCATTATTGGAGGATTCTTTGTGGCTTTTTTTTTCGTCTGGNTGTCGTCTTTCGTTTTGGAAGTTATCCTGCTTGTNGGTACCCACAGAAGACACGTGTGGTATGAGTGCGTTGTNGCTCAATGTGGAAGTTGAATGACGTTTGGATCGTGATGTTCTCATCGCAATTTTGCTTGTAATTAGGTAATTAATCTACTGGNTTTTTGGTCTTGTTAGAAGGTTATTTCAGCAGGATTAACTATATATCGGCAAAATTGACAAATATCTTTAGGCTTTCGGATAAAATAATTGAATTTTTTGTCTTGCTAAGAATGAACGATGGGATCAAGATCAATTAAGTGTTTAAGATTTTGAGGTACATCAGGATCTTGGTCAAACGGGATTTGATAAAGTAGTATGCCCTAAATTGATGTTTATTGGTAAATCTGTGATGTTGGTTTTATAATAAGTTCTGGAACGCATGCCCTTGGAGGAAGCCCNGCGATAAATAACACTGCCGCTGCAACATCATTGGGTTGAAGAATTCTTGCTCGATGTTCAGCACTAACGGCTTCGGGTCTGTGATCTAGAATTGGAGTTTCGACTTCGCCCGGACAGATGACAGAGGCACGGATGCAGTGGTCCATTTCTTCTTCATTAATGGAGTGTGTTAAGGCGACCATGCCGAATTTGGAAGCAGAATAAGCGGCACCAGCAAGCTTACTGGCACGAACCCCAGCAATCGAGGAAATATTGATTATAATTCCATCCTGTTGTTTTCGCATATCAGGCAACACTGCGCGTACGGTATTAAAAGCGCCTGTCAGGTTGATGTCGATTGTTCGATCCCAGTCGGCTGGATTAACCTCGGCAACGGATCTTGGGTTTGTGTTGGTTCCTGCGTTATTGACCAGAATATTGATTGGTCCAAAGTGTTCTGTTATTTTTTGAATCGTAGAGTTTACTGTGTCTCGGTCTGACACATCACAGGAGAAACAGAGCACCTGAGATGTTGTTAATTTGTTAGCGGTTTCATGTAGCTTTTCTAGTCTGCGCCCTAAAAGGGCAACATGTGCTCCTGCGTCGACAAAGGTTTCCACCACTGCTTGACCAATGCCTGTACCTGCACCTGTAACGACAATTCTTTTGTCTGTAAGTTGGCTCATTTTAGCTTTTTTCCCTACTTGTAAATATATGGGGTTTTATATCACTATTTATCAGTAGGAAGCAATCTATTAATTTCGTTAGAGTGGGAACTATGATANAATGAAATTTCAAAACTCACACANGTTTCAGCAGGTATGTTGAGGGTAACGAAAATAAAAACAGTTTTCGATGGTACTGTGTTGCGGTTTGATTCCATTGATCTTAACGTGGTCCTACAAGGTTGCGATGTGCCGTTAATGGTTCTGTTTCCAAGTTTAGAGACGAAAATCATGTATGGATGAGGTGCGAATGATTTCCCGAAATNTGATGTTGGTATTGGTAGTTAGTATGATAGTAGTTGGTTGTAACAATGGCACAACTGAACAAGATCTTGNCCCCTCTGGCTCTACAATTTTATCGGATACGCAAATTCAGTTTGTATCACAGGAGATTATTTTTCCTAAGGATGGAGCTAAAATGGTTCTGATCTCTGGAGGAGAATTTAATATGGGTGATCATTTCAATGATGGGTTGCAAGACGAGGTTCCGATACACAGTGTATATGTCGATTCATTCTATATGGATGCTTATGAGGTGACAAATCGACAATACCAAAAATTCATTGATGCGACAGATTACCAGCCTCCTAAACAGTTGTCAGATCCCAAATTTAATTCACCAAATCAGCCTGTTATTGGCGTAGATTGGTTTGATGCAGCTGAATATGCAAAATGGGCTGGAAAAAGATTACCAACCGAGGCAGAATGGGAGAAAGCAGCACGAGGTAACCTCATAGGGAAAAGATATCCGTGGGGGAATTATATTACTCATAATGATGCCAATTANAATGGAAGTAATGGTCGTGATCAATGGGTATGGAAACCNGCGTCTGTAGGTAGTTTTCCTCCTAATCGTTATGGCTTATACGATATGGCAGGTAATGTTTCTGAATGGTGTTGGGATTGGTATGCCCCTGATTATTATAGCCTGTCAGCAGAGGNAAATCCGAAGGGACCGGTTCATGGTGTATATCGAATAATGCGTGGTGGATCTTGGAATAGTAAGAAGTACTATCTTAGGGTTGCAACTCGAAACTTTAATTCTCCGAAATCTTATTATCAGGATTGTGGGTTTCGCTGCGTTTGTGATGCAAAGACTATTTTTTAATAGCGAGAATGGAAAGTTTTCCTCCGCTTTTACTAGTACTGGAAAGAAATACCTAAGAGCTAAGATATGATCTAAATTGGTGCGAGTCTTCAGATTCCAATTTAAAGCGAAATGCTTCATAGAATTCTGAAACGACAAGCATTAGCCTGCGGTTAAATCCCGAAATTACTATTGTTTGCAACCTTGATGGTCAGTGGCTGTCTAATATTTAGGTTTGCGAATTAGCCAATTATGCTAACCTTCCATTATAATTTTTGGCTTAAGAGTGGATTGCCGTTTNGTTAATTGCAAGTTTTATTATTGTGTCATGAGGTCTATTCTTGTAACTCACCTTCGTAATCCTCAGCATATCTTTATATACCACGTTCACGTCTTGGGGCTTTCTGATTGTTCGGGTGTTCTAAGGGGTTACTGGACTTTTTTCGACTTGGAAGTGTTCATGACATTGGCCGTTTTCTGGGCAATATTTAGGTGCTGGTTTCTTGGTTGTATTTCTGTTTGGAGGTCTTTTGGCCAGCAGTATTTTGCGGCGATGATATTATGCCGTGTTTGCTTGCTTTGTTGTTTCAGAAAACCTTGTCGTAACTTGGTTTAGAAGAATCTCGTCCGCACGCAAGTGAGAATTTGACCATTATAGATGAAGTTAACCGACAGTTACCCCATGCGAGGTGATCAGTTTACTCTCTTGGGTTTGTTGACATGTTTGTCAATGTCAGTATTGCTGCGTTTGCCAAACATAAGAGAGTGGTTCTATTAACTAGCAAATTACGATTGTTAGGGAAGGAACTTCGCTTTTTGTTCCGCCACTTTCCGGTTACTTTAACGACTAATGTAATTGAAGGATTGTTGTAATATTGGGAATCATCGTAGGTGTTTTAGGACTTATCTGTTGATGAGTCAAGAAAGTTTCTTAGGAATTGGTTCGGGGCAATTCTATTGGCAATTTCAATAAACCACTAAGGTAAATCAATGGATAGAAGAAATGGAAGTGTAGGCACGCAGATTATCGTCAAACCAGATAATACCATTACTATGGAGGATTTCGAAATAAGGCAACCGGGTCGTGGTGAGGTATTAATCGAGACAGTTAGCACTTTGATTAGTGCAGGGACGGAACTTGGTACGCAAGAACAACCAAGAACAAATGGTTTTGCACCTGGATACTCTAATACAGGCAAAATCATTGCCATTGGTTCGGATATTAATGACTATGCTGTTGGTGATCGTGTTCTTTCGCTTGGTCGACATGCCACGCATGTTACAACCTCCGCGACTGCGCAGTCCCTAGCAATAATACCCGATGATCTGACGTTCGATCAAGGAGCGTATGGTGTATTAGGTAGTGTATCACTTCATGGTGTACGGCGGGCTAAGGTCGAGCTGGGTGAATTTGTGGTCATTACTGGAATGGGGATTGTGGGACAACTCGCGTTGCAACTCGTTTCTCAAACTGGATGCGAAATTTTAATTGCATTGGATCTAAGCAATCAGCGTCTTAGAGTGGCAAAGGACTCTGGTGCAACACACGTCCTGAATCCACAACATGTAGATGTATACAGTGAGATTAATCGCATTACTGGAGGTAGGGGGATAGATCTTGTGATTGAGGCTTCCGGTTATCCGGAGTTGTTACCGGTTGCGTTTCAGTTGGCGCGGATTGGTGGTCGAATTATGTTGCTGGGGTCAATATGGCACCGGAAAATAGAGGTTGATTTTATGGACTTTCATGAAAAGGAATTGACATTGGTAGGCTGTCATCAACCCAAGTGCCCGACAACATCAACTCACCATTTTCCATGGACTCAACAGTACAATAGACAGCAAATCCTCAAAATGATCTTGCATGATCAGCTGGATGTTGATGTTTTAACGACACATCGGATTCCATATCACCAAATTGCGGAAGCCTATCGGTTGCTCCGTGATGAACGAGATAAGTCACTCGGTATCTTACTATCATGGAATTAAGGTGGCTGGGAGTGCAAATATGTATAGGCTTTAGTATGGGAGGAGTCGTGATTTTTCTTGAAAAACACACCTATTTGTGCTATTTTAGCCGTATCGAGAATGCAGTTATAAAGAGGAGTTTTGAATGCAGAGTTTCGTCGCCTGCTTCCTATTGTTTTGTGTTGTTATATTGGTGATTCCGGCTACAGTTGGTGTATGCTCAAGTCTTCCACAACTTACTATTGACCGAATCGAAGGAAACAACGGGATTATAAAAATCCATTATACGACTAGTGATCCGATGGGAAGGTTGTTGTCTACGGCAAACTGGAAGTATAGTACCAATGGCGGCGCGACTTGGATAATAATTAATCAGTCTGCAATTCAAAACAATGAACCCAAGCTGTCTGGTCAGCACTTTATTCTCTGGAATACAAATGAGGGTTTAAACAACCTTTCAGGGTTATATTATCCATCTGTTCTCCTTCGTATGGAAGCATTTGATATTGATGTGGGATCTGCGGGGAAATGGCAGAAAATCGAAGATATGAGTTTTGCCCGAGCATTCTTAACTGCTGCTATTGTTAATGATGATATCGTGGTTATTGGTGGTCAGGATAAAGGAAAGTTGGCCCCAACAGAATCATATAATCTAGTGACCGAAGAATGGATCGGTCAAATGTCGATGCCGGTTGACGCACGGATAGATCTTGGTGCTGCTTTTTCCAGTCAGAGAATTTATCTGGTGGGTGGGTATGATGGGCGACGTCTTTCAACGGTAGAGTTATATACCATTAGGGATAATGCATGGAAGATTGTTAATCCGATGCCTACGCCAAGACAGGGGCTTTCTGCGGCTATTGCTGATGGGAAGCTTTATGCTATTGGTGGTCGTTCGGAAAGCATATTGGACGTAAATGAAGTATACGATCCAACAACTGACTCGTGGGAAACGGCTGCACCAATGATAAATTTTCGCCAGTCCTTTGCAACTGTTACATTGAATAATCGGATATATGCTATTGGCGGTCACGGAAATGAATTTCTTTCCGATGTCGAAGCCTATGATCCTAGAATGGATAAATGGCAACCTGTTGCTTCTATGCCAACAACGCGGTTTGGTCTTACTGCTACTGTTGTTAATGGTCAGATATATGCTATTGGAGGGAGTAGTAGTGGCAAGGCAATAGCAACTGTCGAAATTTATGATCCCAAGACTGATACATGGAGNACTTCGGCTNCAATGCCTACGCCACGTCGGGATCTGGCGGCTGTNAGTATTGGGGAGAAAATTTATGCCATCGGTGGTGCGAATGANGGNGGGGCCTTGGCGACGGTCGAGGAATTTACAATTCCTCGAACATCTGATGTGGCTATATCTAACACTTTTGGTGTTGCNAACCACANGATAGCCNCGATTANCTNACCNCCCTCAGATACAAAACATAACGGAATTGTTTCTATTCNAGGTACTGCAATTGGTAAGAATTTCCAGAGTTGGACACTTGACTATCAGNGGAAAGATGATTTGGATAAAGGGTTCATCCCGATTAGTTTTTCTAACCAGCTNGTAGATTCCGGGANCTTAGGTGAGTGGGATGTGCATGATTTTTCAGATGGGGAGTATCTTGTTCGTTTGCGGNTAACTGATAGTCAAGCTGTGACTATTGTTGATCAGATTACCGTTGAAGTGGACAACACACCGCCTATNTTTACATGTAGTATATTGGGTGCTGGGTTGGAGGACGAGTACATCCGAGATAATACTGCTATNATTGTNAGCGGGACTTCAGAACCTAAANCGAGTATTGTTGCTGCTGCACTTGTTCTAGGTGACGGTGCGAACCAAGCTGATGTCACAGATTTTATCCAAGTGGATCAAGGTGGGCGCATTTTTGGTAAGATTCTAGGGTTTGAGCTGGCTGATATTTTCACTGTTCGGCTTACTGTAACAATTGCTGATTTGGCTGGCAATCAAGTTATCTCAGGTTCTAATTATCTTATTATTGATAATAAACCTCCAGTAGTTGAAATTACTTCGCCGGCTGTGGGTGCAAATTTTAGTGGTAGGAAAGTTTTACTGAATGGAAGGGTTTCGGATGAATTTTCAGGTGTGCGCCGGATTGAAGTGGATGGAGGATTTGGTTGGGTGCTGGTTGCTGATACTTCGCATCCCAACTTTCGATCAAGTGCCACGAAATGGTCTTATGAATACGCACCACCGATTGACGATGTTTTACTTTCATTCCGCGTTCGTGTAACCGACAAGGCGGGCAACATACAAATTAGCGATCCCAAATTAGTTAACTATATGTCGAAGTTGCCAAGTGTAAATATTTCTGAACCGACTGATGGTGATAATTTGATTGGTTCTATATTGGTTACTGGAACAGTTGATGCTGCCAATTTATTAGAATGGAAGTTAGAGTATGCACCTGGTAGTGACGCGGAGGAAGGTTGGATTAAGATCGCATCAAGTAAAGGGGAGCCAATTGTTGCTGGGCAACTAGCATTATGGGATATGATGTTATTGCCAGATGGACCTTATACTTTGCGTCTTACTGCTGAAAATCCGTTCTCCACTGTATCTGTCAAACGACGGAATTTATTCAAAACGCCGCGTGAGCCAGAGGTGTCTTTCCAGCCAAATACTCCGGCAAACATTGAGTTTCCTGATTTAACGCTTTTACGAAAACAGCTAGATCGGAGAGAGGGGATTACCTTCAGGTCTTCAGCATTTTCTGATCCTAATATAGAAGACGTACATACGCATTCACAGTGGCAGATTCGAAGTGCGGAAGGTAATTATGACAGCGCGGTTTACGATAGCGGAGCGGATAGTATGAGTTTAACAGATCTTAAACTTTTTACTGTGCTTGATGTGGATCGAATTTACTATTGGCGTGTACGGCATCAAGACTCAAATGGTAAATGGTCAGAATACTCAGCAGAATCCTTTTTCACTACAAGGGCTGTTGGGCGTTTCACCGTTTCGCTTAGGAAGGGATTAAATTTCATGTCGATGCCAGTTCGCCCTATTGTTCCAATGGATGCAATCTCACTTGCCCAGAAGCTTAAAGCGACCTTGGTTATACGCTTTGATGCCGACTTGCAAGACTTCGTTTCGTATGTGCCAGGGGTTTCACGTGATGTTAATTTTCCCGTTATTGGTGGAGAAGGGTACATCATTAATGTTCTGGAATCGAAATCGGTTCCTTTTGAAGGGACGATTTGGGAAGATGTAAATGCGGCACCTCCGTTTGCCATTGATTCTTTTCGGTCATCGACTTGGGCCTTTGTAATCGGTTTAGAAAAAACAGTAGACCTTCCGGATGATAGTCTTATTGAGGTTATAAATCGTCGGACAAATAAGTCGAAAATTCGGATCAATAATCAGCACGGTTTGACGCAGCTTTTCTCTTTTGTTGATATGGATTATCAGGCGGTAGTTGATTTAGGTGATCCTATTCAGGTTCGCGTGACTGATACAAATGGTTATTCCCTTTTTGAGCCGATAAACTTGACTATGACAGCCTCTGATTTGTTACATGCTGTCCATGTAGTGAGTTTTAACCCATCCAAATTGCCCGATCAAACTCGACTTTTTCAAAATTATCCTAACCCTTTTAATCCTGAAACTTGGATTCCATTCGAGCTTACAGAGGACTCAAATGCGGAAATAACGATCTATGATGTCTCAGGCAACCCTGTGCGCTATCTTGATCTTGGTTTCTTATTTGGTGGTAAATACTTATCTCAAACGCGTGCAGCATATTGGAACGGTCAAAATCAATTTGGTGAAGCCGTAGGGTCAGGTATATATTTCTACCGTTTAAGCACCGACCGTTTTTCGTCAGCCAAGAAGATGATTGTTGTCAAGTGATGAAGTTACCTCTGATTCTGGATGAAATATCTGAAGTCGAAAAAGTTGATCTTATCGAGAAAGTTGCAAGGTTTGTCGTTAATCGGCAGCTGACTGCACCTGCCATCCTTATGCTCGAGGTTTGTAAGCCAATTAATTTCGTTGGTAGCCAATTTATGTTGGCCTTAAATCCTTTTGTACAAGCAATATTTAACACTATGGAATATCAGAAATTTGCTTTGATTATAGAAAAGGATGAGAATCTTGAGTTGCTAATTCAGTGCATTGAAAAGCTTGATGCAGACAAACAGGGAGAGTAGGTGGATAATCAGGTTAGATATATTTTGGCTACAGATTGTGGAAGTACCACTACAAAAGCTATTCTAATCGAGAAAATCGGAGATGAATTCCATCAGACTCATCGGGGCGAAGCTCCGACGACAGTTGAAGCTCCTGTTGAGGATGTAACGGTTGGTGTGATTAATGCTATTACCGAAGTACAAGAACTCGCTGGGCGCAAGTTACTGGAAAACAACCAAATTATTAAGCCGCAGACAAATGATGAAGGAGTTGATTTGTACATATCAACCAGCAGTGCTGGTGGTGGGCTACAAATGATGGTTGCGGGAGCTGTTCGTAATTTAACTGCTGAAAGTGCAGAGCGTGCAGCCCTGGGTGCTGGCGCAATAGTAATGGATGTCATTGCTTCCAATGATAAACGGTTGCCTCATGAAAAGATTGATCAGATACGCCAGCTTCGACCTGATATGCTCTTGTTGTCTGGAGGAGTCGATGGTGGAACTGTTGCGCATGTTGCTGAGTTAGCTGAAATTGTTGCTGCCGCAAACCCGAAACCGCGTCTCGGTGTTTCCTACCAGATGCCGGTAATTTTCGCTGGTAATAAAGATGCGGCTGATATTGTTCGTGAAAAACTTGAAGGTCGGATGTCGCTTGAGGTAGTTGATAATTTGCGGCCAACCATGGAACGCGAAAATTTGATGCCGACTCGCTTGAAAATCCAAGACCAATTCCTCGAACATGTCATGATGCATGCACCAGGTTATAAGAAATTAATTGAATGGACTGACACCGAGATTATGCCAACACCTGGTGCGGTAGGGGCGATTATGCAAACGATCGCTGAACAGAACCGAATCCAAGTTGTTGGTGTTGACATCGGTGGGGCAACCACGGATGTTTTTTCTGTTTTTCAGAATCAGGTGGGGGAGTCCGTATTTAATCGAACGGTAAGTGCGAACTTAGGGATGAGCTATAGCATCTCAAATGTGTTAACTGAAGCTGGAATGGGAAATATTCTGCGATGGCTGCCCTTTGATATTAACTTAGTAGATCTGCAGAATCGGATCAAGAACAAAATGATCCGACCGACGACTATACCACAGTTGCTGGAAGAATTAATTATTGAGCATGCAATTGCGCGTGAAGCACTACGTTTGGCGTTTGAACAACATAAAAAATTGGCTGTTGAACTCAAAGGTGTACAGCAACAACGCACGATTTCTGAAGCGTTCGCCCAAACAGAGACAGGGAATACGCTTGTTAGCATGTTTGATCTTAATCTCATTGTTGGAAGTGGAGGAGTATTGTCTCACGCGCCGCGACGCCAACAATCAATGTTGATGAT
>PBXZ01000025.1:0-28865 GCA_002729415.1 Candidatus Poribacteria bacterium
ATAATGCAGAAATACATGGGCGAGGTTTTGGCCAAGCCAAAGACTTCTCCCCAATATCATCAATACGAGCGAAACTATGCCGAACGAGTTCAGCGATTATTAGTAGGACCGGATGAAGTTACGGTTCCTTTACAGGCGGTACGGGTTGGAGAAGTCGGCATTGCCGCAATTCCATTTGAGGTCTTTGCTGAAACCGGACTAGAGATAAAAGATCGAACTTCGTTTACACATGCATTCACCATCGAACTGGCCAATGACTATCACGGTTACCTACCCACACCAAACCAACATGAACTGGGTGGTTATGAAACATGGATGGGAACGAGCAAGGTACAGCTAGATGCTTCCGAGTTGATCAAACACATAATTCTCGACATGATGAATAACTTAAAGTAGAATGCGAGTGGATTGGTAAAACCTTGCTAACCCAGTGTAGTAAGCATATCTAATGTTACTTGATTTTGCAAAGGTTCCTCCTGTTCCCACCTCAGAAATTCGTGGATAATATAATCTGCCATCCGAGCGAGTTCATCATTCATTGAACCCGCAATATGTGATGTCAGAATCACATTTTCCATTGAGTAAAAAGGTGAAGTTAGTTCAGGAGGTTCTGGGAATGTGACATCAAGTAGAGCCGTCAGCGTCGGTCTCTCCTCTAATACTGAGATAAGATCCATTTCAACCACTGTCGCACCGCGACCAGTATTGATAAAGACAGCATTATCTTTCATGGAATTAAACAGGTGTTTGTCAAGCATATGGTGTGTTTCAGAATTGCTTGCTAGGTGGTTAGTTACAACGTCTGCTTGCTGAAATGCAGATGTTAGTGAGACCTTTTGCACATCGAGGGATCTTGCTTTATCATCCGGTAGAAACGGGTCAAAGACTATTATATTTAATCGAAACGGTTGAAGTAGCTTAAAGAGGTGGCTGCCAACGGCGCCCAATCCAAGGATAGCTACCGTAGCACCAAAGTTACCACGTCCTCGAAATGGCGTACTCGCGCGGCCTGTCGGTGTTGCACAATCCCTGAAATTACGGAAATATCCTTTGTTAGCTAATAGAATTTGCCCTAAGGAAAATTCGGCTACAGGAATTGCATTGGCGCGCCAAGCGCTGAAAACTTGTATGTTTTGTTCCAGCAGGTTACTGGCAAAATTCCGTACAGAGCCAGCGGCATAGAAAACGGCTTTTAGTTCTGGTAGTTGGCTGAGCACTTCATCACCTAGTTTAAACATTCCCCAAGTAGAAAAGATTACTTCAAGATCTCTCAATTGTTCCAAGTGAAAAGAGATGTTTTCCAGATTAATTATATGAGGATATAGGTTGGTAATTTTTGCAAGCTGTGCTTGGTGATCGCTATTATATACTTGGTTGACATCAGATGGATTTTTGCTAAATATTGCCGCTTTTTTCATTCAGGAATTTTCCCGTATTTTATGATAAATCTAGTGGAACAAAATCAAGTTCCGCTAGGAGAGAAAAAGGTTATTAACTTAAAAAGAAATCNGTTATTTGGGAGCATACTTATACCAATTTTATCACGGATTGTTTCTATGAGCTATTAATGTGAAATCTATAGATATAGTAANAACCAATTTCCATAGTAATAGNAGAACTNNCGGACAAGTNAATNGATGGANNTNAGGNTNTANTCANCNNCAATNNGACNGTTANNNAACTTCGTTTTTGTTTGACAATATGATTGTATCNCCGGATAATTTCAGTATGGAAACGAGCCATCCATCTTTCCCTAAGCNTACTGTTGCAGTTGGTGGTATGACTTGCGCTGTTTGTGTCAGTCGTGTTGAGAAGGCAATCCATGCAGTTGAAGGTGTATCATCCGCTGTAGTTAATTATGGAACCGAACAAGCTACTATAGAATTTGATCCATCAGTNGTTGAACTGNATACTATCAANCAGGCTATCGTTGNTGCCGGTTATAAACCCATGGATCTGGCAGAGGTNCGCCAAGNACAGCTTGANGCGAAAGAAGCAGCTCATCGTCAGGAATTGAAANANCTCCGNCGCAAAATTGTGGCAGGTATTTTCGTNTCAGCGATTGCCATGTCGGCNATGTTTTTTGGAGAACAAACCCCAAACACAATTCGAACNAAATTGGTCGTTCTATTACTAATNACAACTCCAATTCAATTTTGGGCTGGATGGCAGTTCCACCGNGGGGCCGTTGCTTCCTTANGNCATCTCTTTGCNGATATGAATGTACTGATTAGTATCGGAACTTTTGCTGCCTACATTTATAGCTTAATAACGACACTCNCGGCGTTTTTTNTAGTTCAACCAAGTCCAGTCAACTATTACGAAACCTCTGCCATGATTATTACTTTGGTCTTAATTGGTAAATTTCTTGAAGANCGAGCAAAAGGNCAAACTTCTGAAGCCATTAGAAAACTGATTAGACTTCAGCCGATGACNGCACAGNTGATNCANGACGGTCAACTGGTTGAAGTCCAGATAGANCAAGTTAAANTTGGGGATCAGATTATCGTTCGNCCCGGTGAAGGTATCCCGATAGACGGAGTTATTATTGAAGGTCAATCCAGTGTNGACGAATCAATGNTTACTGGCGAAAGCATGCAGGTTCAGAANGGAACCGGNAGTCANGTCATTGGAGGNACAATCAATGGCGCTGGTAGTTTTACTTTAGANGTAACACGGGTTGGACCNGACACNACATTGGCTCAGATTATTCAGCGTGTTGAAGAAGCACAGGGATCTAAAGCCCCGATTCAAAAACTCGCAGATCGTATCGCAGGTATTTTTGTTCCGGTTGTTATCAGTGTTGCTGTAATGACCTTTATTTCGTGGATGATAGTCAACCCCAACGATATCTCAATGGCTCTTAGNAATTTNATCGCGGTGATGATTATTGCCTGTCCNTGTACATTAGGGTTGGCNACACCAACTGCCATTGTGGTTGCAACTGGTCGTGGTGCCGAATTAGGAATTCTCATCAAGGATGGNGAATCACTTGAACTCGCACATCAAATTGAAACCATTATCTTGGATAAAACAGGTACAATCACGGAAGGAAAACCCTCAGTTACNGATNTTGTTGTTGTAAACAATTTTTCTGAGGATCAATTNCTGGTNATCAGTGCTTCCGTAGAGNCGAAATCTGAACATCCTTTGGGACAAGCAATCANAACTGCCTGTCAAAAAAGAGGTTTAGAGATTAATCTGGATGCCGTCAACAATTTTGAGGTCATTGTTGGTTTCGGNATAACGGCAANTTTCAACGGTCGTNTCGTGCACATTGGGAGCCGTCGGCTNATGGAAAAAAGNGGNATAAANAATTTGCTTGGGCAGGATGTTGATAATGAAACTCGTTTTGCCAATCAGAACAAAACAATTGTCTGGATTGCTATAGACCGAAAATTGGCAGGCATTATAGCAATTGCTGATCCTATTAGGCCAACGTCCAAAAGAGCAGTTGAGGCTCTTCAACGTTCCAATATTGAGATATACATGATGACAGGTGACAACCCGCTGACGGCAAAGTCGGTTGCTGAATCGGTGGGGATTGATCACTATATTGCTCAGGTATTACCTGGAGAGAAGGATATGCAGGTTCAAATATTGCAACAGGAAGGGAAAATTGTTGCTGTTGTTGGTGATGGGATTAATGATGCACCNGCTCTGGCTCGTGCCGACGTCGGAATTGCNATTGGTTCGGGAAGTGATATTGCAATTGAAGCAGCAGATATTACTTTGGTAAATAGTGATCTGNCTGATGTGGNCTCCGCTCTNCGGTTGAGTCGAAAAACNTTCCGTACNATCAAGTGGAACCTCTTCTGGGCATTTTTCTATAATATTCTTGGAATACCAATCGCAGCAGGGTTGTTATTTCCTGTGTTAGGGGAAGGTTTTCTNTTGAATCCGATGATTGCTGCCGCGATTATGTCGTTCAGTTCTGTNTTGGTGGTAACTAACTCTTTGAGNCTCAANACGGCAAAATTGTCTTGNAGTAACTGGAGGTNATAGGTGAGCGAAATNCAAGATTTTTCTCANTTGCAGCAACGACATGTCATGCAGTCTTGGAGCACACAGGAAAACTACAAACCCATTCCGGTTCAGTCAACAGAAGGNTGTTGGATTNATACCACAGATGGTAGAAAGATCTTTGACTTAAGAAGCGCTCATGAATGTATCAACNTCGGCTTTCGACATCCAAAAGTTCTGCANACTATGCGAGAGCAGATGGAAAAAGTCGTTTANCTGACTGATGATTTTTCAACGGAACCTACAGCCAAATTAGCTCNAAAATTAGCAGAAATTTCACCTGGATCCATCAATAAACGTGTTTGGTTTGCNCAAAGTGGAGCAGCAGCAGTTGAAGGTGCTATTAAAGGCGCAAGGCTGTACAAATACAACCAGATAATGANGGGAGGATTCATNCCTGAAACTGAGAATCATTCCTATCCTTATCCATATAAAATTATTTCGCGTTACCGCTCTTGGCATGGAGCTACTACCGCTGCCGNGTCAGTTAGCGGGGACCCCAGGCGTTGGTTTCANGAGCCGTTTGTTATGCCTGGCGTTGTTTTTGGGCCGGACTCTTATTGTTACCGATGCNCATTGGGTCTAGATCGCAACGATTGNGGTATTGCTTGCGCCAATTATATTGATCAAATNATCGAGTTTGAAGGTGGATCGGACAANGTAGCAGCAATGATTGTTGAACCGATAGTTGGGTCAAACGGTATTATCCCTCCACCAGCTGAATATTTACCTCTCCTCCGTCAGATNTGTGATAAGTGGGACATTCTGTTAATTGTTGACGAAACGATGACAGGATTTGGTCGAACTGGAGANATGTTTGCTGCCAATCATTATGACGTTGTGCCGGATATNATTGTGGTCGGAAAAGCTCTGGGGAGCTACTGTCCATTGACAGCAGTGATTTTCAGTGAAAAAGTCACNCAGATTTTTGATAAGAATCTTTTTGGTCATGGACAAAGCTATTCCGGTCATGCACTAGCATGTGCCACTGCTCTCAGGACTATAGAAGTATTAGAGGAAGAGAATCTAATACGGCATTCCCAAGAATTAGGTGAATATTTGGGTCAGCGATTGACCGAGATAGCCAAACGGCACAAATCGGTTGGTAATGTACGAGGTCTCGGTCTGTTTTGGACGGTAGAACTAGTAAAAAACCGACAGACAAAGGAACCTTTCCGTCGTTTCACCGAGAAGTATAAAGAGACTGTTGTTACCAAGATCGCTCAATACCTGCTGGAGGAGCGAAGCATCTATATACCGAGTGATAAGTTCGGCATCTGGATCGTTCCACCATTGGTTGTAACCAAAGAGGAGATTGATTTTCTGTTGGAGGCTATTGATGATGCTTTGGTCATTGCTGATCGAGAATCAACAGAACCCTAAGACCTAAAACTAACTTGAGTTGCGATCAACATACATCAAACGTTTTGTTCTTGTTCGGCTTTGGGCTTGATGGATTGATTTGTCCATGCTAAAATGCCGACATTCTGATGACCTTTAGAATTTGGGAGAATGATCTTATGGAAGACCTTCGCGTTGGGTTCCTTGGGGCTGGAGGGTTCGCAACTCATACCATATATCCAGCTTTGCATTTTGCACCTCTGGTATTGAAAGCGGTCTGCGATATGGATGGAGAAAAGGCTAATCGTAACGCCAGGAAGTTTGGGGGTGGTGCAAACGTTTATACCGATCGGCACCAGATGTACCAGAATGAGGATTTGGAAGCGATTGTGATTTCCATGGGGCCTGAGTCACGATTACCGTTCGTGATTGAAGCGCTAGAGGCAGGTTATCACGTCTTTACACCCAAACCTCCGGCGGCTTCGCTTGAAGCCACTATTGAACTGGCAGATATTGCTAAGGCTAATAATAGAAAGTTGATGATTAATTTTCAACGTCGCTTTAGTATAGGTGTTCGTTCGGCTATAGAGATTATGACTCAGGATTCATTTGGTCAGATCTCACAAATTTTCTGTTCTTTCTGCAGCGGAGCCTATGGCACAGCCCAGATATATCTACTTGACTTTGCTATCCACCATTTTGATCTTATTCGGCATATTGGTGGTGAAGTAAAAACGGTATCGACTTTTCACAACGAAATCGATGGTCAAGGCAGTTTTGCCGTTTCAGTTGAATTTGAAAGTGGTGCTGTAGGAACTATGCAGCTAAACAGCCAGCGACTCTGGGGACGTAATTATGATCGGATTGAGATCACGGGACAAGGACAATACATTGCCTTGGATGGACTCTGGACAATTCAACACTACGCTGGAGACCAAAATACATTTACGGATAATTTTTCCGATCAGCGGAACGGAGAGTTGACTGGTGACGGTTTGAGTCTAACTGAATTTGTACATGCTATCCGCGAAGATCGGGAACCAGTTGCAAGTATCGATGATTGTATTGGTACCATGAGACTTTATGACGCTGTACTCCAAACCCAGCAGGGAGGTACAACTATAGTATCTCTAGATCAATGAGGAGAAAATCATGTCGGATATTCAACTGAGACCTGAAAAGAAAGGAAATCTTCGTTTGAACCTCAGGTCAAGGGTTCAACCTTTTAAAGGCCGTGATGAATGGGAAGAGATCGTTGTGCAAAGAGAACTTCCAACGTCTCGAACAGCTATTTTACTATGTGATATGTGGAACACCCACTGGTGTTATGGAGCTGCACAGAGATGTGAGGTTCTTTGTATTAAAGCCAATCCAATTGTAGCAGAAGCCAGGAAAAATGGTGTGCAGATCATCCATGCACCTTCTGATTGCATGGATTTCTATGGTGAAACTCCGCAACGTCAACGGATGATTGAGGCTCCGCGGGTCGAGATGCCTGAACCAAAAGAATTGCCTGATCCTCCATTACCCATCGATGACTCTGATGGTGGGTGTGACACTGAAAGGACACCAGACTTTACCGGATGGACACGGCAGCATGCAGCTATTAAAATTAGTGATTATGATGGGGTTTCTGATAACGATCAGGAAGTCTACAACCTGATGCAGCAAATTGGAATCGAAAATTTGATTATTATGGGTGTTCATACCAACATGTGTGTACTGGGTAGGTCTTTCGCAATCAAGGCGATGACTCGAATCGGAATTCACTGTGTGCTGGTTAGAGATCTAACCGATGCTATGTACAATCCGGAGAAGCATCCCTATGTAACGCACGATGAAGGAACGGAACAAGTGATCCAGCATATTGAAAAATACTGGTGTCCATCAGTGCTAAGCCAAGACCTGGAAACAGTATATGACTGAAGTTTTCCTGCCGATTGCCCTAACTTAACTAATAACTGATCGCAGTTAAGTCCCCGGTCAACCATAATGGCTAGATTCAAAATCAGTTATCCTTCCGCACTTGGGTTCTGGTGTTACTCGTAAAGGAAAAGATGAGATTGTTTATGAAAGGGAAATCGTAATATATCAGATGACTTAAATTATCTATGTTGAACTTAAAGAGATCTCATTTAAGAGCGATCCTGGTCGGATCGCAGCCGTTCTTCAAGCCGATTAATATAACGGTGGGCGGAGGAAAAGATAAGATCCAAAGTGCCGATATCCCTGCTCTCCAGCCCCGTCCTTGAGAAAACCCTCCTGACAGAACGCATTAAGTATTTCCAATCTCCGTTTCGAGGTTTGACGTCAACGCGTTCTACAAGAGCCAGTAAACGTTGATAGAATCTCTCAACTTCATCGATTTTGGCGTTTTGTAATCCCACTGGTTCAACCGTATTCTCTAAGCTTTCCAAAAAAATTTCGTAAACAAAAATCTGGACTGCTTGCGCTAGATTTAGTGATGGATTTTTCATCGCCATGGGGATGCTGGCCGTCAAGTGGCATCGACTTACATGTTCGGTTGACAATCCGAAATCTTCTCGCCCGAAAAGAATCGCTACTTGTTGATCCTGGGAGAACTTGGCGATTTCTTTAGCGGCGTCTCTGGCTGTTGCCGGACGGGCCAATTTTTCTTTGCGACGACGATGTGTTGTACCAACTAAAAACTGGATTCCTTTCAGTGCTGTATCAAGGCATTCCACGATATGACAATTTCGGATTATATCCGTAGCTCCATGTGACATATACCATGTTTCCCTACAATCGAGAAATGGTTTGGGGTTAACCAGATAAAGTTGTGACAAGCCCATCCCTTTGATGGATCGGGCGGTAGCTCCGATGTTAAGTGGTCCCTGTGGTTCAAACAAAATGATACGAATATTATCTAGATTTGAAGGGATATTGGCATCTATCGCACGATGATAATCCTTCAAATTAGCCTCGTTATTTGCCATATATAAGTTATCTTCGTTGACGTTTTTTTAATTGATTGATTAGATCGGATAACACTGGCAAATCTGGATGATTTGGTTCAAGGTCCATAACAATTTTTCCTTCGATGATGGCAGCGTCGATCATCCCATTGTTGTAGTATGCCCAACCAAGTCCAGCATGAGCCATAACTGAGTTTGGATTCACTTCGATTGCCAGTTGAAATTGTTCAATTGCTTGCTGATAGCGTTTTTGTTGTAGAAAGATGTTTCCTTGGTCTAGGTAGGAATAGGAAAACTGGTCAAAGGAATTAAGCGGTTGGTTTTTCCGAATCGTCCCACATCCAACCAAAACGATGAGGAGAGAAGAAATGGCCAATCCAAACATTTTGTCATTTACGTTAAGATGTGTATCCAAGGTCTTTAAGTTTTCTATCACTTCGACGCCAATCCTCCTTCACTAAAACACGCAATTCAAGGAAGACAGGCGAATTAACAAATCCCTCGATTTCGACACGTGCCAACCGTCCGATACGTTTAATCATCGAACCTCGCTTACCAACCAAAATTCCTCTTTGGGATTTTCTTTCAACGTAGACAATAGCGCTGATAAACATCTTGCCGTTTTTCCGCTCCTTGAATTGTTCAATAACGACACTTGTTGAGTAGGGAATTTCTTTTGATGTCTCAAGGAAAATTTTTTCACGAACGGTTTCTGCCACGAAGAATCGTTCAGGTAAATCGCTTATCTGATCTTCCGGGAAATATTGGGGGCCTAACGGCAAATAATCAACGACTAGCTTCCTCAATTCTGAGATTCCTTCACTCAGTTTGGCGGAAATAGGCATAATCTCAATGAATGGAAATTTTTGACTATATTCTTGGATGATCGGTAGGAGTGAATCTTTTGAAATCAGATCAATTTTATTGATGATCAGAATCGTTTTAAGATCTATTTTAGAAATTCTTTCAAGGATTTGTAGTTCTATTTGGGATCTGCGTTGGCTGACATCAACAAAGTACAAGGCGAGATCCGCATCTTCTGCAGCGGCGTAGGCTGTTTTTACCATCCAATCATGTAAACGATATTTGGGGTCTAAAATGCCAGGTGTGTCAAGAAAAATGATCTGGTAGGTTTCAGTTGTTACGACACCACGAACTTGGGTTCTTGTGGTCTGGGGTTTGGGAGTGACAATAGCAATTTTTTCCCCCATGACTGCGTTCAGGAACGTAGATTTCCCGACGTTTGGCTCACCGATGATACTAACATAGCCGGACTTAAATTTTTTCTGTATGTCCATCAGTTATAGGGGTAGATGAACGGTTTTGCCTGCTTTGCTCGATTGGTAAATTGCCAAAATGATCTCAACTGCCTTTCTGCCTTCGCGCCCATCAACGAGATGAGGTATATTATTTTCGATTGACTGGATAAGATTTATCATCTGCCGACGGTGATTATCATGATTAATCGCACGAGGATCGGAGGCTCCGCCACCACCCGATTTTTTTTCAGTGAATTGCTNTTTAATTTCGGCGTCTTCTGGTTCTTCTTCTTCGAATTCCCACGTNATAATATCTTCCTCTTCTAACACAATTGTTCCTTTTGTGCCAGAGAATTCAAATTTTTTTAAAGAACCTGGATATACTGCCGTAGTGCCCTCAACTACCCCAAGTGCACCATTTTTAAATCGCAAAGCAGCAACGGCAACATCTTCTACATCAATTCGTTTATGTGCGAGAGTGTCGGTAAAAGCTTGTATCGATTCTACAGGNCCCATCACATATTGCAGGAAATCAATTGCATGTATTGATTGATTCATCAGNGCGCCACCNCCGTCAAGTTCCATGGTGCCNCGCCAGTCACCACTGTCGTAGTANTCCTGCGACCNATACCATTTAACATATGCGTCACCAAGNGTTANCTGCCCAAGCCTACCGCTAGAAACTGTATCTTTTACCAGTTGGCTGGCATCACTGAAACGGGAGTTAAATATGGCGCATAACCGNACATTTGCTTTTTCACAGGATTCGATAATANCGTCACACCGTTCTAATGTNATCTCAAGAGGTTTTTCAATAATCACATGCTTACCAGCTTCTGCGGCAGCCACAGCGGGTTCCATGTGTGCCCCGCTCGGTGTACAAACGCAAACAATGTCAATATCATCGCGATTCAGCATCTCATTGTAATCAGAGTAAGCCTGAATGCTGTATCGGTCAACTAGACGCTGTGAGTTTTCTGCCTTTCGCGAACTTACAGCAACGAGCTTACCGTTTTTGATATCCGCAATAGCTGCTGAATGGAAGTCAGAAATCATTCCACAACCGATAATACCGAAACCGTAAGTTTTCATAATTCCCTTTCATGCATTTCTTGTATCTCTGATGCCATCAGCTGGCAAAAATATAACCAAGGCAAAAACCTAATCCAATAATTGCGGCAGCTGAAAGCGCAATAGCCAAATAGGATTTCCAAGTTAACTCGTTTGAAACAGGCATTTCTGTTGATTCCGAAGGTTGGGAGGGTGAGNTGATTTCCTCATTCCAATCAGCNCCTTGCACGTTAGTAGTCNAATCTGAATTGGTTTGTTTCTCGGTNAAAGNTTCTTGTGTTGTTTGCGAGGAAGATCGATTGGAACGAGGACGACGTGCAGGACGGTCTCCATCCCACATTTCGCGCCTCTGACCNCGGATTTTTTCTTTCAGTATCTTTTTTTCGTCGTCGTTCAGTGACATCAAATATGCTCCTACAGAAGGATATCATACCCAACTGGAATGCTCAACGCAAAATAATCTCCGTGCCAATTCCTGTGGAGGTGAAGATCTCCAACAAGATAGTGTGTGGGAGTCGCCCATCAATAATATGAGTTTTGGTAACACCAGCCTTGAGGGCAGTCACACAAGCTCCCACTTTTGGGAGCATACCCGACTTAATCACGTCGTCTGCAACCAACTTGTCGATCTCATCTGTCATAATAGAGGGAATTAATGTAGTCTGATCTTCTAGATCACGCATAATACCAAGTTGATCTGTCAACAAAATAAGCTTTTCTGCTTTTAGTGCGGCGGCCATTTCACCTGCCATGGTATCAGCATTGATGTTATAAGTAGCACCATTTTNACCTACACCATTCGGGGCGACGACCGGAATATAATTNGCGTCCANCAATGTGGTAATGACTTCTGGTTTGACTCGGATTATTTCACCGACATATCCTAGATCAATTGCAATTGGGTTTCCTAGTTCGTCTGTGAGCTCATGCTTTTTCGCTTGAATCATGTTACCATCCTTGCCACATAAGCCTACTGCTTGACCACCGAGTTGGTTAATTAGCTGNACGATTCCTTTATTAATTGAACCTGCCAATACCATTTCAGCAATTTCTACTGTTTCGCCATCGGTGACACGAAGGCCTTGAACGAATTCAGGTTCCTTCCCCATTCTTGACATGATCTCACTGATCTTTTTCCCCCCACCATGGACAATTACTGGCTTAATTCCAATGAACTTCATTAAAACGATGTCTTGAATCACGTTCTGTTTCAAGACATCGTTTTCCATTGCTGATCCACCATATTTAATTACCACAATCTTGTCAGAGAATTGGCGAATGTAAGGTAGCGCCTCGATCAATACATCGGCTTTCTTAATCAGTTCTTTCATCAATTTTCGTCCTAGAATCCTATTNTCNCTTGTCTNCTTGACGGTCCNATAAAAAGTGGATATAATCTCGGATTATGGATCATATCTATTTGGATCACAACGCCACAACACCGCTTCACCCACAGGTTCTAGAAGCCATGATGCCATATCTAACAGACCAATTTGGCAATGGATCAAGTATCCATTTCTATGGACGCCAAGTTCGGAGCGCGGTTGACAAAGCGCGTGAGCAAGTCGCAAGTTTAATTGGGGCTAAGAGTCCCAGTGAAGTTGTCTTCACCAGTGGAGGAACTGAGTCAGACAATCATGCTATTAAAGGTATTGCACTGCGACAGAGAAATGCGCCTGGTAATCACATCATTACAACTTCAATCGAGCACAGCGCAGTCCTACATACTTGTGAATATTTGGAAAAGCATGGATTTGAAATTACCTACTTACCAGTTGACCGACATGGACTAATTTCTCTCGATCAATTCCGAGAGACAATCCAAGAGGATACTATACTGATTTCTATCATGTATGTCAATAATGAAATAGGTACAATCCAGTCTATGACTAATATTTCCAGTNTCGCTCAGGATCATAATATTCCTGTTCATACAGATGCAGTGCAGGCAATTGGTAAAATTCCAGTTGATGTGGAAGATCTCGGTGTTAATCTACTTTCACTTTCTGCACATAAATTTTATGGTCCAAAGGGTGTTGGAGCTAACTATGTACGTCAGCGTACTCGGTTGGATAATTTTGTTCATGGGGGTGCACAGGAAAGGAATCGTCGTGCAGGTACTGAGAACGTTGCCGCCATAGTTGGAATGGGTGAAGCTGCGGAGATTGCCAAGCGCGATCTCCAGGAAAATAGTGACAGAATCACTAAACTTACTAATCGGTTGAGAAACGGACTGAAAGAAAAAATCGAAAACATTCGCGAAAATGGTCATTCTGAACACACGGACCCAGGTACATTAAGTATTTCGGTTAAATCTGTAAGTGGAGAAATGTTGCTAATGCGACTTGATATGGAAGGTATTTGTGCTTCGAGTGGTTCCGCCTGTGCCTCGGGTTCAGTTGAGCCATCGCATGTCTTGGCACAGCTAGGTCTTCCTCCAGAGGTGGCACAAAGTACTGTTAGATTCTCAGTGGGCAGTACCAATACAGAAGAGCAGATTGATAAGACCATACGAAAAGTCACTGAGATTGTTGCTCAGATGCGATCAGTTCAGGATTCCTCGTGGGTTTGATAGACGGTATTTAATTAGATGGATTACCAAATTGGGATTGATCAAGCTTATACACGATTAGATCAATTTATTACATTGGTTTTTGACTCAGTTTCAAGGTCCCAGGTAAAGAAACTGATTAGTAAAAATCAAGTTACTGTTAACGGAAAATCCTGTAAACCTGCCTATAAACTTCAGGTTAGTGATTGGGTTCATGTGGACATTTCGGATGCATTTGATAATTTAAGCATCCAACCGGAATGTGTTGAGTTTGGTGTTATTCATGAAGATACCGAGATTCTGGTCGTTGATAAGCCGGCTAACTTGATTACGCATCCAGCGCCTGGGGTGAGTTCGGGGACTCTCGTTAACGGTCTCTTGAAACGTTATGGAAACCGGATTCGTACACTTGATCGAAATGGTATTGTCCACCGACTTGATAAGAATACCACTGGTGTTATGGTAGTTGCTAAAACAACTAGCGCTGCGCAGCATTTGTCTGGACAATTTAAGGAGCATACAACAAGCCGGAAGTATATTGCCTTGGTCTGCGGAACGCCAAAACATCAAAGTGCAACTATAGATACCCAGGTCCACCGCAGTCGTCAAAACTGGCGTAAGATGACGGTTACTGAGGGAAGCGGACGCCGGGCCATAACTCACTATCACGTCTTGGAAAGTTTTGATCGGTTTTCTCTGGTAGATCTTACACTTGATACAGGTAGGACACACCAGATTCGTTTACATCTCAGTCATATTGGGCATCCTATTGTTGGTGATCCTGTTTATGGGGGTGGGGACAAACGGGCACTTAATGATGCTTCTAGTTCATTAGTAAGGCAATCATTCCTTAACTTGGGCCGTCAAGCGCTTCATGCTCGAAGTCTTGAGTTTGAACATCCTTTAACTCGAGAGCGTGTTGCCTATTGTTCGCCACTTCCCACAGATATTCAATCTGCGATTATGACTTTGTCAAATCCATCCGATTTCGCTTGAACCCTGAGGCGTTTTTTGATATAGTATTCTAGGTTTTGATGGGTAGATGCGGAGATATAATAAATGAAATTTGAGAAGTTTGGCATTATAGTTTATATTTTGGCCTTTATTCTGGGATGTGGCGTTTCCAACTATGATCGTGGTGTGTCTTTTTTGGGACAGGAAGAATTTGACACAGCGATTCCATATTTTGAAGCAGCGATCGATAGCGGTGTTAATACTGCGGATGCCCATCGTGAATTAGGCATAACTTACTATAAGAAAGAAATGGCACAGCAAGCCGCAAATCACTTACGAATCGCTACGAAAAATGGTAGGAAGGATAGTCGTGCAGCATTTTTTCTGGCTGTTGCTCTTGAGGANAATGGGGATTTTGATGAAGCATTAGACGCATACCGGAAATTTATAAAGCTGAATAGTTCTCAGTCAATTGGACAAGATNTCAGNTCNCGCATTGTTTTGGTCAAAGNTAAGAAGGATAATCAGTTTGTACAAGANGCTGTTACAGGAGAACTTGGNGCGAATTCAGGTAAGACTTTGGATAATCGAATTGTTGCCCATTATCTTGAANTTACACCNGGGAGTGNGGATCCTGTTGCCCTTCAAAAGTCACTGACTAGTTTNCTGATATCCGATTTAGCCAAAGTCGATCAGNTTGATGTTGTCAGACGTAGTTTACTACAGAAGTTGATCAATATGATCGANCTGGATCAGGATGCCNTCTTAAATACTAAAAATATTAAACGNATCGGTCATCTNCTTCGNGCAAANCATGTTATTTCAGGTAAAATTGAAGAATCTAGTGACGGAGCTTTTCGCNTAAATCTTTTTCTAAACAAAATTGACTCAAACGAAGTACAGCAGATCAGTACACCGGAAGAGGAAAAGAACGACCTGTTCGAGCTCCAGAAAACTTTGGTTTTTAGTATTCTCGAGTNACTTAATATCCAACCAGTAGGTGNCCTCAAAAAAGCTTTGCTAAAGANGGAAACTGAAANTATGTCTGCGCTGATATTATTNGGGCAAGGACTAGACAGTGTAGATCGTANTGACTATGCAACNGCTGTAAAGCTGTTACGAGATGCTTTAAGCGAAGATCCAGATTTTGAATTGGCTAAAAAGGTTTTAAATGAAGCNNAAGCGCTTGAAGTTGCTAGNGGNCAAGATTTATCACTCATTGAAACTAACGTTGTGCGTCGGATTAAGTCACAGTCNGCTATCCNCGACCGTTTTNGTCACATGGATAGCGCTTTAACGCGNGAATTTGCTCCGCCAACAGCAGCTGATGCAACGCTTGAAGGCGATGCCCCACCACCTGAAACANCCATTACCATTATAGTAAAACAGTAGGTTCAGGNAAGTTTGATGAAATTCTTTCGATATATTCTCTTTAGTTCGCTCATATGCTGTTTATCTAGTGGANATCTCCGAGTTCTTGCGGATACTGTTCAGCCAATAGCCACAAAAGATCGCAGTTTCGCAATATATTCAATTCCGCACCTTCAGAACTGGAGTGTTACCAANCANGTTGACANAACCCAAACGCGTTTAANGCANATATCTATTCCTTGGACAGCTCAGTTACAGNTATCCAATCGAACTGGTATGGTGTTAACACAATCGAATGCGATTTCGNAATTCAATTTAGATAAACTGGANGATCAAGGAAAATCTGGACTTANCCTTCANGGTATGGGAGATATNCGGCTAAAGATCANACACCAATTATTTGATANTTTGATGTTGATCGCTGGTACTANCTTCCCAGCGGGNAAAACTNGTGTAGATCCANAAGCTGATGAGGACGANGTTTTAAAGCATCTATTCGATGATACTCTCGATTTTCAAACCGGGCGTCTTGGTGAAGGTTGGGCCTTTGACATTGGAACTGCTTATGCTCGTCAATTAGCTGGTATCACTTTTGGGATTGGAGCAAATTATCTATATAAAAATACGTATTTGCGCCAGTTGTTGAATGATCCGACAAGGAAAGTAAACTATAATCCCGGTACAGACATCAGCTTTACTAGTGGTTTCAGTGCAGGGTCGGTTCTTCAATTCCGCTCAGATTTTACCTATATTATTCATACGAGACAAACAATTCATGGTACCGGAGTTTTTGATAAGGAGAAGAACTATTTTGAACAAGGTCCGGATCTGCTCATTGACGGTGGGATTGCGTACAAACGACAACGTTTGAAACTAGATCTTTTTGGACAACTACTAGATCGAGAAGCTAGTAGCCGTCCCGATGCAAGTAAGAGTAATAGATTTGAAATTGTTGATGGGAACCAAAACAACCGGAGAATCTACGCACTTCGCATTACGTACCAAACGGGTGGACGCAGCACAATTTCCGCAACAGTCGAAGATAAGCTTCTTGAGGATCAGAATCAGGAACGGGTTGCCAGTATTCTGAGTTATTACTTGGACTCTCATTTTCAACTTGCAAGTCCTATTGGCTTGACACTTGGCCTGAAAATATCCAATGGCAAAATGGATGAGGGGCAGACACGACTTTCTGGTTATGGATGTTATGCTGCTTTAACCACTGGATTCTGAAACCAGACATTCCCTTAGCACCTGTGGTTAGTGCAATTTCTAAGCAGTATTCTGGTGAAGGTACCTCTCGAGGAGTTGGGATGTCCCCCNCTTCCTACTCAACAGTACAAGGCACAATGATCGAGTCCACCATACCATGTAGGATCTTTTTGTCATCTGGACAGACTGTCGCTTGAATGCCGGCAAGCCGAACTTTGTCCTGCACAACAAAATAGTAGGGTCTCAGTAAGGCTCGACCTTTCATCTGTCGGATATCGCAGCTGTTAAAGTCGTAATATGGCATTACGATTCGCTTGGATTTGTGAAATTCCTGTAAGATATGCGGTGTCTCTTCGAAACTGCTGAGAGCTTGTTCAACAGCCTTTTCCCAATCTTCGGTAGCCATGTCATGGCCGATTGCCACGCCTTTGCTGCCCCAAGCAAGTGAAGAAAACCCTGACGGTTTGATTACTAGTTCGCGCTGCTTTTGCGTAACTGTAATTAATTGTCGGAAATCGGTAATAGGGGTTTCATCTAGACTTAAGCCGGGGATAATCGCGTGCGGAGGTAATTCACTGGGATCGATAATCCAAGTGCTTGGAATAATTTCTGATAGTAGCCGATGGGTATCTTCGCCTAATTCGCGTTTCCAAAATGATTGGAGCGCCGGGTGGTGAAATAGGGCAAACAAGAGCTTTTCTTCCAAATATGCTTTTGGGGGTGGAGTTATAATAATGTTTCGTTTCTTCGCTGCATACAAAATTAGTTCGGATTTTGGAATGTTTTTCAGATCGAAAAGTTCGAAAAACCGATAGACAATATCAACTTGAATGTTCCCCTCGTCCTCATCTAGAAAAAGCCCAGTTTCAGTGAAGATAATATCACGAGGATGGACGGTTCGAGCGTATAATCCAAGGCGATTTAGTTCGGAGGCTAACCAATACATCTCTTGTCGGTAGTCCTCGGCTTCGTCTGAAACAATGATAGCAAGTACTGGCCGGTCTTTTTTTGATAGTGAACGAACCATTTCGGCGAACCCGGTCGCCATACCATTTGATCCTCCTAAAATTTCACAACCGAGTTCTGAATACTGAATACTCAGACCACCTGTAAAACCTATACCGCCTGGAATCGAATCAAGTTCACTAATTACCATGCCATTTTCAGTTGGCAGGATATCAGGGCGTATTACCTGTGGTAATTGACTTTTGAACCGGCGCATCCTCCCAAATTCAATGACTGTTTCCGGTTTTCCCTTATCTAGGTAATCTGAACTCCATTTAGGCTGAATTCCTCTAGTACTTTGTGAATAAAGTAAATTACATACTTTATAAAATTTCAGTAAATGCGTACCTAAATTTTCCAACCAAGCAAGCTCTTCTGCAGATATAGGAAAGGGAACAGGTGAGATTCTCCATGGAACCTTGCTGTTGGGATGTACTTCACGTCGCTCTCCGGTATAGAGACCACCATCAGGAATGTTTTCGTTGATTCGTAAACATCTATCTTGAAGGTTCACCAAGACTCCTTTCTACGGGCTTATAGTTTAATTTGCTTGGCGAAAGTGACATTATCAAGGTCGGAAATTTCTTGCATAACTTTAGCTGAAATGCTTTCCCCTATATTAATTAACATAAGTGCTAGCGAACCGATTTGTTTTCTTCCACATGTCATATCAGCAATGTTGATTTGGTGTTTCCCCAAAACTGTACCGATCCGGCCGATCATTCCCGGTATATCTAGATTGTAAATCAGAATAATATGCCCTTCCAGCTTAGCATTGAGATAAAGGTCGTCAACTCTCACAATCCGTGTGTCATTTTTTCCAAATGATGTTCCTTCAACCAATTGTTCCATCTTATCTGTAACAACTGTGACAGTAATTGAGTTTGAGAAGTTATCATCTGTCAATTTTTTGGTTTCGCTGACTTGGATTCCACGTTGGTGAATGAAAAACGATGCGTTAACGTAATTTATATTTGCATGGAGAGCGGGTTTAAGAAGGCCTGCCTGACAAGCGGCACTAAGTAAATTCACATCTCCTTTAAAAATATTGCCGTTATACTCTATTCGAATTTCTGTGATTTGGCCCTCAAGAATTTGGCTTTCAAGAAGCTGTGCCTGAAAACTACCGAGTCGTTCCGCCAGCAGGAGATAAGGCTTCAACTTATCAAACTGATCCATTCCCGGTTGATTGACGGCGCCATCGATAGGTAGTCCATGCAGTGAGTCAATTACCTTTTGGGCAATTTCTTTAGCGACATGTTCTTGAGACTCAGTTGTATATGCACCGAGATGCGGTGTGGCAATAAAATTGTCAAGTTCCATCAAAGTTGGGTTTTTGGGAGGTTCTTCTTCAAAGACATCAAGGGCCGCACCCGAGATTTCCCCGTTTTTTAATGCTTCCAAAAGCGCGACTTCATCTAACAAGCCGCCCCGTGCGCAATTGATCACGCGGCAACTGGATTTCATCATGCTAAATTCACGGTAGCTAATACTATGATATGTTTCATTCGTGAGTGGCAGGTGTAATGAAATATAGTCCGCTTTTTGGATCAGTTCATCTTGGCTAACAAGCTGAATGCCTAGTTTTTCGGCAGCATCCGATGAAATGTAAGGATCAAAGGCAATAATTTCCATCCCAAATGTTTGAACACGTTTGGCGACCTCCATGCCAATTCGGCCTAGACCAATTATGCCGAGAGTCTTACGGTAGAGTTCGTTACCCACAAATCGGCCGCGATCCCATTCACCATTTCTCAAAGATATGCCGGCGGGAAGAACACGCCGTGAAAGCGACAACATCAACGCAATGGTATGTTCGGCTGCAGCAACTGTATTTCCATTCGGAGTATTGAAAACAAGTATACCTTTTTCGGTAGCAGCATTAACATCAACATTGTCAATGCCAACCCCTGCACGACCGATAATCTTCAGTCGATCAGTTGCTGCTAGGACTTCAGTTGTGACTTGTGTCGCACTTCGGATTATCAGCGCATCATAATTACCAATATGGAGGATTAATTCCTCTTGAGTGAGATTAGCTTTGACATCGACTTCCAAATCTTCCTGTTCGGCAAGAAGATCCAAGCCCGATTGGGATAACGAATCGCTAATCAATACTTTCATGCTCAATCTCCAAACTTGAATAAAACGTGGAAAAATATAACACTGTGTAGTTCGCTTGTCAACTGAAACAATCCCGCTCAACCAGCTGAAATTTCAGTTGCAAATAATCACTCAGGTATGATAGCATTCGGGCGTCAACAGACAAGCATAAGGTAGATAAAAAGGCCAAGTAATGAAAAAGTTCATTGTTATTGAAGTCGTTGTTATTATTGCTCTAGTAATTGGGTTCCTGGTTGGCAAATCATTGAATAGTGATAATCCCATCAATTATTATAGAAATGCTGATCGTGCTTGGCAAGAGGCGGTGAAAACGGACATCCCACCTGTTACTCTTGACGATTTTGATCAGAAACGGTTGCAACAAGTTCGTGCCCTGTATCGCGAAGTTTTCGATAAATATCCCAATAGCGATTGGGCAGATGATGCTCTGTATCAGTATGCATCTCGGATTTCACGATCTCAAGAAGAACAATTCACTCTTTTTAGGCGTATTATTAACAATTATCCGGACAGTCAATGGGCAGATGATTCGCTTTATGGTATTGCTGTTGCCTATTACCGATTGGGGGCTGAGGCATCGGAAAATAATCCGGAATTGCAGGATGCAGGTGATACTTATTATGATCGATCGTTTGCTTTTTTCGATCAGGTCATTCGGGATTATTCTGGGAGTGCACTGGTTGACCAAGCATTATTTAATCGCGCTATGTGCTACTACGGCAAAAAAATGTTGGAGCCAGCACTTGAACAACTCAGTGCTTTAACCAATGATTTGGCGGATACGTTGATAATTCATGAGGTGATCTATTATATCGGCATGATTTATGTTGAACAGCGGAAGTATGAGAACGCAAGAGTGGAGTTTAGGAATGTCATCGATTCGGGTCATAAGGAGCTCTCTCCGCTAGCTCAATTTGGTATTGCTCAAACCTACTTTTCCGAAGCAAACTATGAAAAGGCGATAGATGAGTACGAGAAAGTGATTGGAAATTACAGTGCAACGAAATCTGCTGAGGATGCTCGGTTTTACATCGGATGGTCGTACCAAAGGTTGGAAAAGTATGACGAAGCCATTTTGCAGCTTGAGGAAGCAATTGAACTGTTTCCTCACAATGAAAATTCCTCTAATTCACAGTTTTTTATCGCCCAAATTTATCATGCTAAAGAAGATTATCAAGGGGCAACTGAGGCTTATCGGAAGGTTACGGATAATACGACTATCGATTATAATACGCGCCGGTCGGCTCAATATCGAATTGCGAAGTTGCTTGAAGAAAACAATGACATTGATGGGGCTGTTGGAGCCTATCAACAGCTACTGAAAAACTTTCCGGAATTACATCAAACACCAAGCCATCCATCAAATAATATTAATGAGAATTACATTCAGAAATTAAGATCTGATCAGTTATAGGATTCGGTTCAATCCCTTCCGGAAATTTACTTGGTTTGTTTCGTCAATTTCTGTTACTCAACCCCCGCTTGACAATAATTAGGTCGATCTGCTAAGATTGAACGACCAGCAGCAAGTCCAGAGAGCAATCGTAGGTATTGTACGTGAAGCCAATCAATCTGTTCGTTGCTATTTTCTTGGTTTTCGTATTGGCAATGACTCCATTCTCAATTAGTTTAGCGCAAAGAGCGAGTTCCACACAGTTAGCCGAAGCTATCCGTGTCGCACGCAAATACTTGAACTCTAATCGTGACTTCGCCTCTCATGAAATTGAAAAATGCTTCACAGGGGGCATGGCGACATTGGCTCAAAACTGGGATGTACTATCACCTATACATCAGAGAGAGTTTGCAGATGTTTTTGCCAGACCTAGCACTGCTGGCATCGCTGGACGAGATGGTGGGGGCGCACCGCCACGAACCCCAATTACAGGTTCTCTAGTGCACAAATTCGACACCCCCCATTTTCGGATACATTATTCAACCAATGACCGTCATGCTCCACCTCTAGATGATTACAATCCAGCGAATGGGGTTCCCGACTATGTTGATAGAGCGGCAGACGCAGCTGAAAAATCCTATCGTATTGAGATTAAAGCAATGGGATTTAAGGAACCGTATGACGATTTTTGGGCAACGAATAACGGTGGGAATATCAAAGCAGATATTTATTTAGTCAAATTTGGTTCCCTAGGTTTGGCACTAAACAGTGGTATTAGCGGGCGTTTTATTTCAGCTGGAGTAACAGCTATTCCATTTTACCTAATCAATTCCAGAATGTGGGATTACTACGGTCGATCAGAAGGAAATCGTTACATCGATACCACTATCGCCCACGAATACTTTCATGGCGTTCAATTAGCTTATAACGCTAAAATGCCTCCATGGACTATGGAGGCTACCTGTACCTGGATGGAATCGAGAGTCTACGATGGTGGAAGAGCCGTCTTCAACATTGACCCAAAGTATCAAGAGGATCTGGATCAGCTGATAGTTCCCGTTGAGTTAGCCATGGAATTGGGAACCAAACACAAGATCTTTCTATTGACGCCGGATAAAAAGAGTATCCGCGATGATGTTTCTGTCATTAGGATTCCTCCTGATGAGAAGACGGGCAAAGGATTGCGATGGCGTATCCGAGATCATCAGAAGAACGAAGAGTGGACCAAACGTCGTATTTACGAGATTCGCAAATACCGCGATGAACTCAGGTTCCATGAAGATTTTGATGATATTCCTGACATCGACAATATCGATGAGACTGATGGTTATCATTATTATACAGGCCAATTACACGATTGGTTTATCATTCCAGATATTTCTCTTGATGAAACAAAATTCCATCATCATTATGGATCAATGATCTGGTTTTTCTATATAACTGAGCGGTTTGAAATGGATATTGTGAGAAAATTTTTTGCTAAAGCGACACAAGGCGCTGGCCGCGAATACCGTAGCTTTGCTTCCCTCTTTGAAGACTATGGCACCACTCTGGCTGAAGCATTCAAAATGTTTACTGTTTGGAACTACTATACTGCAGATCGTGATGAAGGAAGACACTATTTTAACGGCAACCGTTTCCCCAGAGTTGCCATTAATCCAACCAATATCCATAATTCATATCCTATCCATCGATATTACAATGATAAGGAAATGCCGGAAGCATTTGGTGCGCGTTATGTTGTGTTTAATCCGCCGGAGGATGGTCAGGTATTTGAGGATTTTGCTGTTCGAATAGATGGGATGGATATCGCTCCAATAGACCTGAGGACCATTGAGATCGCAGAGCGTCGTGAAAAGATTGAAAAGGAACTAAGCCGACTTGGTTCAACTGGCCTACGTGGATGGGGTGTGAAGTTTATTGTGCACAAGAGCAATGGGATAACTGAAGACACTGAGGTTTTCACTTATCACCGGTCACAAGAAGCACAGATGAATTTCCAGAACTTTGGCAAACACAGCGATATTACTAAGATCGTATTGATTTTGATCAACATTCATCCTGACATTGAGCAGGTTATTACGCCTGATTATGATCAGCAAACAGGGGAAAACGCAACAGGTGGTAGCATAAGCTATTATGCGGGTGTACCTCCGGCAGGAAGATTGACCGAACCAAAGTTGCTCAAAGGGGAGAACGGTGGTGTTCACATCGAATGGAAACTCGAAGACCTGACAGAAATCAAACAGATAGCTATCGTCCGCAAGCGGTTCGAGCTCAGAACCGATACCTCTCGTCAAACTCTGAAGCCATTTCAAAATGCTGCTCAAGTTTTCGATGCCGGCGACCGTGATAACAATGGTGTACCTGATGGAGATATTAACATTGTTGGTTCCGTTGAGGCAACGGACACTAATTTCTTTGACTCAACCACTTTTCAAGATATTAACGTGAACCACAAATCGTTTAATCCGAGGGGGGTTGCTTACTTTTATGCTGTTGTCCCTATTAGTCAATATGGTCTGATGGGAACGCCTGCCATTGGTCAAAGGTCTATAACACCTGATTATATTCCTGAAGATAATCAGGTTGCTGCTGCACCCTCTCAGACCACGTTGCACCAGAGTTACCCGAATCCGTTCAATCCTGAGGTTTGGATTCCATATGAGTTAGCCACAGATTCACCGATCAGTATTGATATTTATACTCCAGCAGGTGAGAAGGTTCGTACTCTAGATATTGGTATGAAATCAATTGGCAGATATATTGATAAAGACTTTGCTGCTTATTGGGATGGTCGGACAGCCACAGGGGAGAGAGTAGCAAGCGGAGTTTATTTTTATGTGCTTCGGACGACGGATTATGTTGGCAGTGGAAAAATGGTGATCGTCAAATAGCCCCGGATGTAAGAATGATATGCGCAAATATCTGATACATGTCTTAGTTCTTGGATTGTTGATTTTATCCTTTTTCGGTTGTAGTGATGGTGATCCGTTTGATGATCCTGTCATAGATCAGGAACTCGGTGATGTAGAAGGATTGCATGCTGTTGAATTTCCTACTCCATCAAATGGAACGTGGACTTATCTAAATCCAGAAAATAATCGTAAGTTCACGCTACGGATTGAGGATACTAGGTTTGTTGATGGCCTCGTGTATCGAAAACTCAATTCCAGTGAGATGCGCCTTTTCAAGATCCCGCTTGATCCATTAAAAGATAAGATGCCAGACATNCAAGGTCAANAGATCAGTNACTTGGAAGATGTTATACAGACCCTTTACAANGTTCAGGAGCAGATTGNTGNNGGAGAACGAAAGGGCGTATCTGACGAAGAGCTTGNACCACTGAAGGTTGATCAGAAAAAATTGCGTTCCGTNATCGATAAAGACTTCCAAAAAAACGAATTTGGGNTACTAACAAATCGCGCCACGANAGAATTCACTGTACAAAAAAAAGACGATGAATGGCGAATATTTGAAAACTTCCAGCAACCTTTTATCATTCGCAAAGAAGATGATCAATTAGTTGTCTTTACTCGCGAAACCTTTGACCATTTAGCCACAAATGGTCTAGTATTTCGGTGGAAAGGGGTATACTTTCCAGCCTCGATTCCGATTAAGTCCAGATACTTCTTCAAGTCCATCAGGGACTACCAAGAAGCCGCACTCGATGTTTATTTAACACTTTTGGGTGAAGTTCCTATCTTGCACCAATCCTATTTCATTCCCCAAAAAATGTGGGATTTCCCGCTGACTGTTGGCAAGGAATGGATAGTTTTCGAAAAAGTATCTGTACCTACAACTTTGGTAATTCGCCGAGTTGTAGCTGAAGACGTTGCTGTAGATGTACCAGCCGGTAGTTTCCAAACTTTTCTCGTTGAAGAAGTTGTTGTGGGTATAGAAGATGTTGGACTGCCAGACGAAGTGGAAAACAATGAGGAGGAGGTCAAAACCGATTCGGGAAAACCCTATATTCCGCCTGCTCACTACTGGGTAGCTAAAAACATTGGTGTAGTTAAGTATGATTATCCGAAGTACATTCCAGTTGGTTCCAAACCCAAAATTCATACCTTCGAATTGACGGATTACAATCTTCCTGGCTATTAGGTCTGCATGTAATCTTTAACTCGTGGCGTTTTTAGAATGTTAATCTCTATCTCTATCTTGCTGGGTTAGTTGCTTCATTGAAGGAACGAATATCCGGTCTCCATCTGCCACGCCATTTATAATTTCGAAGTGACTGTTGTTTCGTTGTCCAACTTCGATCCTCTTCCGTAGACCTTTTTCTTCGATTTCACCTTTCTTTCCTTTTTTAGCCTTTTTCGTCGTTGTGCCATCGTCGAGTTGAACAAAATACTTTTTTTCACTGTCTATATTTGTTTCTATTCCATTTAGCATGTCTCCGTTCGGAAGATGAATTTTAATTTCAGTTGGTCCTGTTCGGATGCCACGGGCAGACTTATCGAGTAGGATTTCAACGTTTCCAAAGGACTTGTCAGGGGAAATTTTGCCTACGGTGGATTTGAACTGCTTCCCGACTAAATTTTCAATTGTTATTTCTTGATCAATTTGTAATTTACTAAGCTGCATTGGTGGGATATTTGCCCGAACTGTTAGGACTTCGGAGATAATTACAGATTCAATCGGTAGTTGTAGAATGTCAGACTTTTCAGTAATGATAATATCAATATCAGCGGACATTCCCGGCATCAATTGCGGGGGAGATCCAATAACGTCAATCACAACTTCAAAAGTGACAATTCCACTTGATGTTCGTTGTTGCACATCCGCGCTTGGCGCAATCTCACTTACAATTCCTTGAAAGGTTTCCTTAGGGTATGCGTCTACATGGATCTCCACCTTTTGGCCGATCATCACTTTCGCGATTTCAACCTCGTTAATGTGAGTCGTAACTACCATTTTTGAGAGATCTGCTATTGTAAGAATAGCTGGTCCTTGGCTAAACGCTGATCTACCAGAAGTTATGATTTCTCCTTCCTCAACACTCAATTTTGTGANTTTACCCGAAATCGGAGCCACCATGGTTGTCCATTCCAAGCGCTCAGNCTCGGATTTGAGGCGACTTTCTGATTCAAGCAAAGCTGCTTGCGCTCCNACTTCAGAATGGACAGTGAGCTCTTTCTCCTGTTCAGCAGTCTCAAGGATTTCCTGGAGTCGCGTTTGAGTGTTCTTTAACTCTGCTTCCAATTGTTTTTGCCGTGCTTCTTGTGCACTTTTGGTTGACTCCAGATTCAACTCTTCTAATTTTAGTGTGGTTTTACGATTCTCAATTGCTCGGTTTCGAGCNTCAATATTTTGACTCTGGGATTCTACTGTTCTNATTTGNGATTCGACATTTTTTCGTGCGGATTCGTATTGTGAGGTTGNTGTNGCATAANTAGCTTTGGCATCTTCTAAAGATTTTTTTGAGATGAACTTTTTTTGNAATANTTCCTTGCTTCGATTATATTCNGCTTTGGCATTGTCATAGTTGATCTTGGAAGCCCCAGAATTTGATTGATATTGTTGAAGTTGGATTTCTGCTTGTTGTAGGGCAATCTTTGATTGGTTGAGAGAAATTTGATCTTGTTCTAACAGATTTCGAGTGGTGGNAATATTTGCGTGTGCTTGACGGATCTGTTGATTTGAAGTAGCTTG
The DNA here is from genome assembly GCA_002729415.1 of Candidatus Poribacteria bacterium. Classification (GTDB taxonomy): domain Bacteria; phylum Poribacteria; class WGA-4E; order WGA-4E; family UBA9662; genus UBA9662. Next base: position 26,899 of record PBXZ01000025.1, read on the forward strand.
GTTGGAGTCTAAGTTCGCTTGCGCAACTGCAACTGAATTCTTGCTTTGGANTATTGTGCTATCCTGCTGTTTTTCCGCCAGGTAGATCCTGAGTTTCGCTTGATCAAGNGAGGCACGTCTTGCATCGCGACTGGCTTCTGCTTGGTGTTTTTGTTCTTNGATCTGTTGAGGATCAATTTTGATCAATTCTTGTCCTTTTTGGACAAAGTCTCCTTCTTNGATAAGGATTCTCTCNATTTCACCTTCAACGTTTGATCTAACAGCTACNGAAACCAATGGTTCGAGGTTTCCTGTTTCACGGATTTTGACGACAAATCTNCCATATCGAACAACCTCCATTTTGTCTTCTTCTTCCTGTTTCTTGTTACATCCGTTGATGGTGAAGGAAATGANGATNGTGCTAATTAGNAAAATTTTGAGTAGTAAACGCGCATAATTGCGGAGGTTTGTTTGTTTNTGTTGAAGCATAATCAGTTTTTTCATATTAGCTATCGGGAAGTGGCGTACTATTCACAAGATATACAAGGATGTAATGATAATAAAATTATAGGTCGCCTAAGACCTTCTGGAGGGAGGCTCGTGCAATCTGATAGTCATAAAATATGCGAACTTGGCTAGTGAGAGCACTAGCAAATACGGTTTGGGCATCAAGAAGTTCAATCAATATTGCTAGTTCTTGTATGAATCGTTCGCGAATAACATTGAGACTCAGTCTTGCATCTCGAACTTGTGCATCTGATATCTCAACGGACTTTGCCGCCCGGATAAGATTTAGATAAGCTTGTTGGACTTCCAAAGCAACAGATCTCTTTAGATCCTCAAGATCCTCTCGGGCTCGATCAAGCTGAAGTTCAATCTCATCGACCCGCCGTTTAGTCACACCGCCGTCGAAAATTGGGAAGTCCAATGTGGCAGCAAAACGCCAGTAGCGCAAATGACCAAGATCTTCTGAGTCATCAAAGTAGTCATCCAAGTTNAAATCATGGTTATATTGGGCATTTAATTTTGGATAACGATTAAGTTTGGTTAGCCTGAGGGCGTATTCTGTTTGCTTGANATTCGACTTGCCCACCATGAATTCTGGCCGAGCTTTAATAGCNTGATTAATGGCTTCGTCCAGCGAAATATCAACTATTTCGACTTCGTTTTTCNGTTCCTGATTCTCAANAACACGAATTCGAGTTGCTGGATTTAACCCCATAATACGTGGTAAGTNGGCTANTGCAATATCGAGTTGGTTCTGATCATTGAGTAGCGCTAATTCACTATTGGCTTCACGAACTTGNGCTGTGGCAATGTCGGCTTCAATCTGAATTCCTGCTTCCACATATGCCTCAACACGCTCTCGATTCTCGCGGGATCTATCTAGGTTTTGTCTGTCAACTTTCACCAATTCCTGTGCTTTCAAAACCTCATAGTAAGCTTGAGTTACTTGAAACACCAAATTTTGGCGAACTTGATCATTTTGGANANCGACTAAATTTTTGNTCTCTCGTGCTTGTAAGAGTCCGATATTGCGTTGGCCNTGATCCCAGATTGTATAGCGACCAGTAACNCCAAAGCTATAGTTATTCCTCTCAAACCCAAAATCAATCTGTTTTGAAGCAGAATAACCTCCGTTCAGAAGAANATCTGGATAATAAAGCGCTTGGGCATTTTTAACTCGTAGTTCCTCAATCTNTTNGCTAATTTGCGCGTTTTTTATATCACTTGAATTTTTCTTNGCNATCGCGATGCATTGCCTGANTGTAAGAGGTTGGGATAAATCATAAACAGCATCAACTTGAACAACAACGGGCNGAGGAATATTTCTAATTCTTGGATCTTTCTGAATTCTATCCTTATTATTATCATTACCTCTGGGAAAAATAAGTAAATCTGGCTTCAGATCACTTTCTTCTTTGGGTTTTGATATCCTATCATCGTCTTCAACCAAGGCAAATAGGTCATTTTCTTTTGTGCTTTGG